>DAOUZE010000148.1 GCA_030665765.1 Filomicrobium sp. | reverse complement strand
TATGGCCCCTCCGGCATCGGCGTTCTTTATGCGAAAAAAAAGTACTTGGAGCGGATGCCGCCTTATGAGGGTGGTGGCGAGATGATCGACACGGTGACCGTCGACAAGGTTACTTACGCCGATCCGCCGCACCGGTTCGAGGCCGGCACCCCGGCGATTGTCGAGGCGATCGGACTTGGCGCGGCGCTCAACTACATGATGCAGGCGGGACGGGAAAACATTGCCCGACATGAGGCCGGTATAGGCCGTTACGCGCACGAGCGGCTTAAGACGTTGGACGGATTGACCATCCATGGCGATGCCCCTGGCAAGGGTGCGATCGTCTCGTTTACGATTGATGGACTTCATCCGCATGACGTCGCCACGATCATCGACCGCTCGGGAATCGCTGTCAGGGCGGGACACCATTGCGCACAACCACTGATGGATAGGCTCGGTGTGACGGCAACCTGCCGGGCATCGTTTGGAATGTATAATACGCGCGCAGAAGTTGACGCACTTGCTGACGCGCTGGTTCATGCCAGGGAGTTTTTCGCGTGATGGAGAGAAAAGACGCAGAAGGCGCCGGAGCGCTCGACGTTCGCGACAGAACTGATGCTGCGGGCTCGACCACCGCTTCCTCCGGTGCACCGGACAGTGGTGAAGTTCAAGCCGCACCGTGTGTCGCTGACGGCGGCACACCGGTGCCCGGCAGCACGTTATCGGCTGAAGAGCTCGACCAATTGACTGCTGACATCGTTGCAGCGCTCAAAACGGTTTACGATCCGGAAATCCCCTGCGATATCTATGAACTCGGATTAATCTACAAGATCGACGTGGGCGATGAGCGCGAAGTTGACGTCGACATGACATTGACCGCGCCAGGCTGCCCCGTCGCCGGCGAGATGCCGGGTTGGGTAGAGAACGCGGTGGCATCGGTTCCCGGGGTTGGCGGAGTGAAGGTGAAGCTGGTATTCGATCCGCCTTGGGATATGAGCCGGATGTCTGATGAGGCGCGCTTGGCGATCGGAATGTTCTAGCCGGCGCACTCGAGGAGAGTCAGATGGCGGAGACACGCACCGCGTTGGTCACGGGTGGTAATCGAGGCATTGGCTTTGAGGTTGCCCAGCAACTCGCGCGAATGGGTATCCTGACAGCGATCGGTTCGCGTAGCCTCGCAAAAGGCGAGGAGGCCGCAATGCAGCTCGTCACCGAGGGACTGGAACCCGTCGTTGTTCAGTTGGACGTCACCAGCGACGAGAGCGTCCGTGCTGCTATCAACAAGGTAAACCATTTGTTTGGCCGGATTGATATCCTCGTCAACAATGCCGGCATTCTGCTTGAGCGCAGCAGCAACAATACGATTGGCAGCGTCGTCGATGTCCCAATCGAGAAGGTTTTGGAGACGTTTGACGTAAACACGCTTGGTCCGCTGAGGATGATACAGGCCATACTACCAAGCATGCTGGAAGTTGGGTACGGCAGGATCGTCAACCTGTCATCCGGGCTGGGGCAACTAAGTGAGATGGGAGCTGGACATACCGCCTACCGGCTATCAAAGGCCGCCCTAAACGCGCTGACGCGAACGGCCGCAGCCGACATCGGTCTGGGTAATATCAAGGTCAATACGATGTGTCCGGGCTGGGTGCGTACGGATATGGGTGGGCAGGACGCCGCGCGTACCGTTTCGGAGGGCGCGGAAACGGTGATCTGGCTTGCGACATTACCGGAAGATGGGCCGACCGGGGGCTATTTCCGCGATAGGAAGCCAATCGCCTGGTGAACAGTGAGCCCTGAACCAGATCAACTCAAATGCTGGCGACGCAAGCAGGGGTATTATGTTGGGCCACGCTGTCAGGTTGTTTGTGGGTCCTCTTGTTGCTTTGCGCGCCTTTGAGAAAATCTCCAGACATGCGCGGATCTTTGCACTGACGCCCGAAGCGACGGTGTTCGTGGTGCCATTTGATGAGGACCTCGAGGATGACGTGCAGCAGTTCCAGGGTACGGGCGACTGTCTCGATGCGGGGCCGCGGATTTCGACAGAGGCGTCATGGCGTTTGCAGCGCGGGCCTCCCAGGGGGCCGGTATCAGCTATCTTGAGACGGAGTACTTTGGTGGCGTTGGTGAACAGAACGCCGTTCTTTGGCAGAATGGCGTGTTGACTTTGGGTCCATTGACAATGTCGAGTGATGTTGGTGCTCTCGGCCGGCGGCCGAGGACGTTATGGCCCATTAATGCCGTGTTGCGGGGGCTTGGACTGCGCGCGGAAGTGGGGCTTGATGAATTTGATGCGATCGGTCTTGGCGCCTACCGGTCGCTTGATGCCATCGTAGAGCGGGCGCAGCAGGTCGATCGGCAGGTCTAATTAGAGCGATCTATAGGCCACGAACGAGATTACCGACCATCAGGACAAGGTAAGCTGTCATTGCGAGCCAGTATTCCTGATGTGGAATGTAACGAGGTATGGGGACGAAGCCCATCTTGGTGACCAAGGCGAGTGCTGCCAGAACCAGCGATATCAGAAAAATGACAATGGTCGGTGGGTTGAGACGCATAGTCGCTCCTCGCCCGCGATTTTGCGGATTTCCAAGACCGGCGTGAAGTATCCGAGGCGGACGGAAGTGTCCAGAGCACGCGGGTATCATCGCGCGTGCATTAGCGCTCAGGCGTTGGGTTCACGGCCTATGCGTGCTCAAGCGCCACATCTAGCAGGGTCACAGTTCGCGGGCGCGCTCAAATAAAGACGCGAGGGGTGAAAGCTCGTTCTTGCCATCGAGCAACAGGTGAATGGCCGGTCCGGGAGCCTGCTCGGCGGGGCGAAGCGTGACCAAAACCGAGCTGCCATCCGCAACTGATGTGGCCAACGCACCCGGAGGAAGTTGCTTGACCGACACGACTTCCAAAGCGTGTTTTACGCCTTCGGTTGTTAGGGTTATCAGGTCGCCGATCCTGACGGGTTGATCCGTGCCCCAGGAAGCTAGTGTAGCGCTGGTTTTGCCGGCATGGCCCAGCCAATAGTCCTCGCTCGCCGCGACAAGCTGCACGGAGGGTGTGTGCCTAGTTTCGGAACCAACGTTCATCATAGCGCGATCTTCGAACGCCACGTCGAATTGGGCGCGCAATAGACCGTCACCAGTCAAAAACGAAGAGGCTACAGCTGCAATTGCTATAGCGGCGGCCAAAACAAGCCGGGAGATGTTTAACGGTGTGCCGATGCGTTTCAGATTGACCATAATCTTTCTCGAACCCCGTGAGCTATCAAAGCAAACTTTTTGCATTATATGGTCCAAAATTACGAAATCCCAAGGTTAGGCGATCACCGTGTTGATAAACGGCGCCGTCGAGACAGGGCCAGACTGCGGGAAAAACGACGGAAAAGCGCGAGATTAAAGGCGTAAAGCATAGCAAACATGGCTGACATGACGGCCAGGGCCGTCCAGCCGCCGGTGAAGCGGAATGCGTTCGAAAGAGCCGCTCTTGTAGATTTTGAGGGGGCCACCGGGACGGATTGGGAGGTTTGGCTGTGCAGACGCGCTGCTTCGGCGGCTTGGACATCCGTAGACAGCACTACTGAGACCTCTGGAAGTTGGCGTGGAATTTTACCGTCGAGGATTAGCACGGCGATCAATGCGAAGATGCCGAAGCCAACCAGCACATCAAATCCGAACCGCCTCAAGTCGCCCAGTATTCCGGCATTCATGAACTGCTCCCGCAAGAATGACGCGACCGCCGCTCGATTCGAGCGATATGCAACGAGACCGTGTCGGTGTGGCAAGGCTTGGTCCGGATTGTGGCCGAGCTGGGTCATTCTTGGTCACAGAAGCGCGAGGCGGTCCTGGTGTGACCTGACGAGCGCATTCGACATCCGGATTGTTGCGGGACGGAGGTGGTGGCGTTAGCTTGCCGAGGACGCGTGCTGCCAATCTAATTTGCGCACGTGGTTGTTCCACCCCCCATTCTAGAAAGGCATGATCGATGGGCTTCCTTGCCGACAGCCTCGCCCGCATCCAGCCGTCCGCCACGATCGCCGTCTCGACCAAGGCGCGAGCGCTGAAAGCCGAGGGCCGGGATATCGTCTCGCTGTCCGCGGGAGAGCCGGACTTTGATACACCGGACAACATCAAAGCGGCCGCCAAGCGGGCGATTGACGAGGGCAAGTCGAAGTATACCGATGTTGACGGGATCCCGGAGTTGAAGGACGCCATCATCGCGAAGTTCAAGCGAGACAATAATCTCGAATATTCTCGCAAGCAGATTTCGGTCGGCACGGGCGGCAAACAAGTGCTCTACAATGCGCTGCTGGCGACTATTAATCCCGATGATGAAGTTGTTATACCATCGCCGTGCTGGGTGTCTTATGCAGACATTGTGCTGTTGGGCGGCGGCAAGCCGGTGTTCGTGCCGACCATGATGGAGGATGGGTTTCGGCTGCAGCCAGATGCGCTCGAAGCCGCGATCACACCGAAGACGAAGTGGTTCTTATTCAACTCGCCCTCCAATCCCTCGGGTGCTGCTTATTCGCGCGACGATCTGAAGAAGTTGACCGACGTGCTACTGCGGCATGAGAATGTCCATGTTCTCACTGACGATATCTATGAGCATCTGATCTACGACGGCCATGTCTTCTGCACGCCGGCCGAGGTAGAGCCTGGCCTGTATGAGCGGACCTTGACGCTCAACGGCTTGTCTAAGGCCTACTGCATGACGGGATGGCGGCTTGGCTACGCGGGCGGACCTGAGAAACTGATTGCCGCTATGCGTAAGCTGCAGTCTCAGTCGACATCGAATCCATGCTCGATCACGCAATGGGCTGCCGTGGAGGCGCTCAATGGCCCGCAGGATTTCATCGCAGCCAATAATAAGGTGTTCGTTGAACGACGCGATCTCGTTGTGTCGATGTTGAACCAGGCAAAGGGTATCAATTGTCCAATCCCGGAGGGGGCGTTCTACGTCTATCCCTCTTGCGCCGGTGTCATAGGTAAAACGAGTGCGGGCGGTCGGAAAATCGGGTCGGATGAGGATTTCGTCACTTCGCTACTGGAGGAGGAGGGCGTGGCCTGCGTGCATGGCGCAGCATTTGCGTCATCGCCGGCGTTTCGGATTTCCTATGCGACATCGACGGAAGCGCTAAACGAGGCCTGTGAGCGCATTCAGCGGTTCTGCGGCGGACTCACTTGATGAGGCCGGCTCGTGTCCAACGGGCGTGAGATCAACAGGATCGATGCTGTTTAGGCGAAACTGTTGTACGTCAGTGTGGCTTGGAGACTCATTTTGTTATCGTCACAGTCCGGTCATCGCGTGTGCGCGTACTTCACCGGAAGGAACAGTAAGATGGCACTTTCCAGACCGACTTTTTTATCTGGGTTCCATCAACGATCCTTGCGGGGCTCGTCGTGGCGTTGAAGTACTTCTCCATCGAGGTCTCCGTGGTGACCCCGATCGTGAGCGGGCATTTGTTCGAGGCTCTACTCGTCAGCTTCGCGCTGTTGTGGGCTGGGACGGTCTTCAAACGAATCTAGACTGTCTCCCAAACTGGTCTGCTACTGACAAGAATAAGAAGCCGGAGCCAACAGGGCTTCGGCTTTTTTCCGCAGGAAGGCCTGAGACGTGTTCGGGCAAGGCGGGGTCGTCGTCCAGATTAGGGCGCGCTCAAGGTTTATTTTTTAGGGAGGGGTTCACGTCTTCGAATAAAGCTACCGTCTCAATCTCAATCTCAAACGATCACGCCCTAAGCCAACTCAGCCAATAAGCACTTCAGAATGCCGTAATCGAAGCGGCCATCGAGAGCGGTATGTGCTGGGCCGAGATTGCCGGATTCAAGGGTTTCGCAGCTCTCGAATGCGGCGTGGACGGCGTCAATGTCCGCCGGCTCTAAGGAGAGGATATCACAGGTTGTGATGAGCCCCGCCTCGATGGCATCGGCAAATTGGCCATAGATAGTAGAGACCTGCAGTTCACGCCTTTGTGCGATGGCCTTGGCGTCGAAGCCTTCCAAATGCAATGCCAGTGTGGCGTTCACCGAAGCAGAAAGATTGTTGCGTAGAAGCGGGTGGCGTTGGCTGCTGGAGATCACCATCAAGAGGTCATCACCGTAGCGTGCGATCTTGCGGACACCGAGGCCGGTGATGTCGGTCAATTCGGTCTTGTTGGCGGGGCGCTTGTCCGCCAACTCGGCAAGGGTACGATCGTGGCAGATGACGTACGGGGGTACGCCTGCTTGCGTTGCCAGGGTGGCGCGCAGCTGCCTTAGCTCCTCGAATAGGGCGGCGTTTTCTGTACTAACAGGCGGGGCCTTGGTAGCACCGCCGCGCTTTGTTTTACTACGCGCGGGTTTGGTCGCCTTTACCTCGCGCATGCGGAACGTGGTTTCGCCGCGCAATAACGGTCGAGCCGTATCGCTCAGTGCAAGAGTTCCGTAGCCTTCGGTGTCGCCAACGAGAAGTCCGGCGGCGACAAGCTGTTGGAAGAGTGCGCGCCATGCGGTTGGTTCAAATTCGCTGCCGATGCCAAAGACAGCCAGTTTGTCGTGGCTGTTGCGGATAGCACGTTCGTTTTCGCGGCCCGTGAGAATGTCGACAACGTAGCCTACGCCATAGCGCTGTCCGGTGCGGTAGACCGCCGAAAGCGCCTTCTGGGCTGCGATCGTGCCATCGATGGTGGTGGGCGGTTCAAGGCAGTTGTCGCAGTTGCCGCAAGGTTCCGGGAGCGCCTCGCTGAAGTAAGCGAGTAGCTTTTGACGGCGGCATTCGACCATTTCGGCCAGCCCGATGAGAGCATCGAGTTTTTGGCGTTGAACGCGCCTGTAGACGTCGGCACCCTCGCTTGCTTCGATCCACTGACGCTGCTGAATGATGTCCTGCAGGCCATAGGCCATCCAAGCGTCGGCGGGCTCGCCGTCGCGTCCGGCGCGGCCGGTTTCCTGATAATAGGCTTCGATGGATTTAGGCAGGTTGAGGTGGGCAACGAAGCGCACATCAGGTTTATCGATGCCCATGCCGAAGGCTATGGTGGCGACTATTATGAAGCCGTCCTCGGCGAGGAAGCGGGCCTGGGTTTGGCTGCGTTGCTCGGCGGGCAGTCCGGCGTGATAGGGTAGGGCAGTGCGCCCTTTCCGGGCTAGCCAAGCGGCTGTTTCTTCAACAGCGCGACGCGATAGGCAATAGACGATGCCGGCGCTATCGGAGTGTTCGGTTTCGATGAACCGCCACAGCTTCTCGCGTGCTGACGTACCGCTTGATTCTGCGATGCGGTATCGAATGTTGGGGCGGTCGAAGCTTGCAATGTAGCGCTCGGCGTTCTCGAGATTGAGTTCGCTAGTGATTTCTTGGCGGGTGCGCTCGTCAGCGGTGGCTGTTAGCGCCACGCGCGGCACATTTGGAAACAACTCAGCGAGGATTTGCAGCTGGCGATACTCTGGGCGGAAGTCGTGGCCCCATTGCGAAACGCAGTGGGCTTCGTCAATCGCGAACAAAGAAATCTCACACGCTGAAAGAAGGTCGAGCATGCGTTCCTGAACGAGGCGTTCTGGAGCGACATAGAGGAGATCAAGATCGCCGGAGCGGAGGCGATTCGCGACCTCGAGTTGTTCGGGGTAGCTAAGGCTGGAATTCAAGAATGCGGCCTTCAGGCCTAGCTGGGTAAGGGCATCGACCTGGTCCTGCATTAATGCGATTAGGGGTGAAACGACGATGCCGGTACCGCGTCGAAGAAGTGCGGGGATTTGATAGCATAGCGATTTGCCGCCCCCAGTGGGCATCAAAGCGAGGCAATCCTTGCCCGCCAGAAGTGTGCTGATGATGCCGGTTTGGTGCGAACGGAAGGCTTTGTAGCCAAACACCGTCTGCAAAACGCGCTGGGCGTCCTCGATCGACGGGGAAGCGTTGGTATTGGATTGAGTTACGGAGGCATTGGCCATGCGGTCTCGCGGTTTCGGCAACGGGGAAACGCGACTCTTATCTGATCCTCGCGGTTGGCGGTTAGCTACTCAAGGCATGAAGGTCTAAATCGTGGGGAGTAGGGGCCGCTGAGCAACATCGCCGGCGCTCATCACCGGCTCCAACTCGCAGCTTGGATGTCAAATTGGCGCTATGGACTGTCAGGAATCATGAGCGTTTTGTTGCAGCTTGGTAGATTGGCTTCTCGGAGAGCTTTCAGCATGCTCCGCCGCCGAAGTGAGTGGGGGGCGGCTTAGAAGCATTATGCGGCCTTCCAGTAGCTGGCCTGGCCGAAGCATTCAGACGGGGTTCATATCTATACGTGTAGGTTTTGATCA
>DAOUZE010000250.1 GCA_030665765.1 Filomicrobium sp. | reverse complement strand
TCGACGACCTGGCGTCACTCGTTGTCCGTCTCGTCGCTAGAAACCGCCTGGTCCTTTGCATGCTTAGCAACCTGTGAGGAGACTTAGTCGATAGGGGTCGTTGGGTCGAACAACTCCTCCTTCAGCTTCTCCACAAGCTCGTCGCCTACGGTCTTGTCTATCTCCGGGACGACTTCAGCGACCGTCGCTCTCTGAATCCGACCTTTGACGTTCCTCATCGCACTTGCTCCCTTCGGTAATCCTCCGGTTCTCCCAGGTAAGGACTAGTGATAAGTGCGAGACCCGAGTCATTGATCGAGGTCACCGGAACGGCTCTTTCAGCCGAGATTCTGCTGGACCTTGTCGACGATCAACATGCACTGAAAGAGGCTCGGGTTCTTGCCGTAGGCCC
Organism: Filomicrobium sp.; assembly: GCA_030665765.1. Lineage (GTDB taxonomy): Bacteria > Pseudomonadota > Alphaproteobacteria > Rhizobiales > Hyphomicrobiaceae > Filomicrobium. The sequence continues at coordinate 5,202 of DAOUZE010000250.1, read as the reverse complement.
GTTCGAGCTGACCTTGCGAATGGCCACCCAGGAAGTCGATGTGTCGCGACTCGAAGTCGAGCTGCGTTGCCGTCCGAAATCACCAGCGCCGCAACGAGTGCAACGACATCTCCGAAGTCGACAGACCGGCCCCGGAGATTGCGTCGTGTACTTGCCTTTGGAACGTGCGCTTGGTCGGAGGGGGGGGCACCTCAGAAACCGTTCGAAACGCTGCATGGTCACCTCGGGTAACGGGACCGTCCGGTTCCCTGCGGGTGTCCTGGCGTCCCGCACGATCACCACCGGGAACGCCTCCAGCTCGTCTGTCGTCTCCAGCGAGAACAAGTCTTCCAGGCGAAGACCGGTAGCCGCGAGGACAAGGAAGGCGTCCTTCGTGGTGCCGTCCAGTTGCTCGACTACGGCTTTCAGTTCGACGTCGTTGAGGCCGCGTCTCTATAGTCGGCTCCGACTTCACCAGGGCCTTGTTGAAAGGGTCGCTGGGTGGGAACTCGTTGTCGACCATCCAGCCCCAGAACGACTTCAGCTAAGCCTGGAGCTTTCGGATCGTCGCCCTGGTCCGCGTGCCATCTTCCGGGAGGGCCTCGGAGAACTCGATTGCGACCGCCTTGTTGACGTCCTCCACGAACTCGACCTGCATCGTGTCCGCGAGCAACTTGAGAGCGTGTTGTCGGTCGTGGAGAGCACTCTTGTCCACCGGTTGAAACCGATTGTACGTCACGAGCATGTCCGCAAGCGGGTCTTGCTGATCTCGGCGTACACTTCCTCGGGGTTGGCGACCGTATCTAAGAACGCATCGGTAGCCTTGCGGGCCTCTGGTCGCGTTTTTCGCTACCTTCGCAAGAGAACGAGGCTTGTCGATGGGGCAAAAACATGGCGCTGGGTGCTTCCATGGGCTGAATTGATACCATAGGAATGGGTTGCCGTTCGCTGATGATTGCGGATCAGCAGTGTGCGACCCACTAAAAAATACGGAGATCTGTTGAGATGTCACGACACAATGCCCCGGCGCTGTTTCCCGCACTGATCATTTCTGCATTGGCGATGGGCATCATTCCGGCTCTGGCGAAAGACCAGGGCCCGGTCAACGCAACCTGTGACCAGTTTGACAAATCGACCCAGGCCTGGCGCGATTGCGCGGTAGCGACGCCGGCCTCGGCGGGACCAGCGGTAGTCGATGCGGAACTCTTTTATGCCGGCTATTGGCTGGCGAAAAATGGCCGCTATGGCGAGGCGCTGGATTACCTTGGTCGCACATACGTAAAGAACGCGCGGGTGCTGACTTACATTGGTTTTGCCACCCGCAAGCTCGGCCGCGTTGAAGAGGCAATGGGTTACTATGCCAAAGCCTTGGCAAAAGACCCGCAAAACAATGTCGCCCGCGCCTACCTCGGCGAGGCGCATCTTTCCCGCGATGACCTCGCCGCCGCTTCTCAACTGCTGCGTCGGATTGAATCAAGCTGTGGACGCGGTTGCGAACCCTATGTTGAGCTCGCCGGCCGTATCGACAAATATCGCTCGCCGCACGGCAAATGGCGCTGACAACTCCGCCGGCCCCTGTCCGCGACGCAAAGCTCGCTTGACCTTCGTCAATGGCTTTCACCGCGTGCCGAGCAACACTGCCTGCGCCGTTGAAGATTGATCAGCGAAAGGTAGAGTGATGAAAGCTGTGGATGTCGAAGAGCATGCGCGTAGACTCCGTGAAGTGCACGGAAACAAGGCGGTAGCCGAAGCGGCGCACAAGGCCGCCGAGCTTGAGAAGGCAGGCCGCACCGAAGAGGCGCACGACTGGCGGCAGATTGAAAAGGCGCTGCTGCAGATGCGCGGGCCCGGCGAGAGCTGATCTCCGACTACCTGGCTTGGTCGGTTGTCATTGGCTTTTCCGCCGATGCGATGTAGTTGACGTCGGTGTCTGAGCCGGCCGTCCAGCGATCGCGTAACGGATCGAACACCAATCCCGAGAACCTTACGTGCTCTAGCCCCGCATCGGCAAAGGCCGCCTCAAGTTCCTGCGGCGTCACGAAACGGTCCCACTGGTGGGTGCCGCGCGGCACCCACCGGAGCAGATTTTCAGCCGCGATGATGGCTAAACCGTAGGCCTTCATCGTTCGGTTGATCGTTGAAACGACAAGCAGCCCGCCCGGTCTTACCGTTTCCGCGCAGCTGGCAATCAGTGCCGCTGGATCAGGAACGTGCTCGATGACCTCAAGGCAAACTGAAACATCGAAACGCTCGCCACTCTCTGCAACCTGCTCGACGCGCGTGGGGCGGTAGTCGATTGCCAGTCCCTGGCCTTCTGCATGGAGCCGAGCTGCTGCGATGTTTTCTTCAGCTGGATCAATACCGGTAACAGTCCCGCCGAGGCGCGCCAACGGCTCCGAGATCAACCCTCCGCCGCAACCAATGTCGAGGATCCTGAGGTCGCTCAACGCCCGCACCTTTCGGCTGTCGACCATGAAATGACCGGTGACCGCCTCCCGAATGAACGACAGGCGCGCTGCACCGATCTGGTGCAAGGCTTTGAATTCACCGGTCTTGTCCCACCATTTGGACGCCAGTGCTGCGAAGCGTTCGACTTCTCGCGGATCGACGTTGCCACCAACTTGCTCGCCACGAATCTCAGTTGCAGACATAGATTTCACACCCTAAAGTTTTAGTTCGCAGCATTTGAAGCCTTACGCAGCAAGCGACGGTTCAGTCCTGAGGTCCGGTCAAGTTGCCGCCGCGTGCTTCAACCGCTATGACATCGCCGCAGTTAAAGCGCGTTCGCCGAATGAATCAGCGATCGCCCATCCACTTCAGGATGCCAGAGCAAACGGGTCGTCCCCATAAAGCGTGCAGCAGATCCACTTAACCGGCTTCAGAGTCGGTGCAAGCGGGCCCCTGCAGCCCACGCGGTGACGAGCTTACAGGACGCCATGGCCGTAGTCGTTATGAAATTCGGCGGCACTTCCGTCGCCAACGCAGAGCGTATAGTTAACGTAGCCCGCCACGTTAAGCGCGAGGTTGACGCTGGGAACCAGGTTGCTGTCATTGTTTCGGCGATGGCCGGCACAACCAATCAGCTCGTCGAATGGGTCCGCGAGATTTCGCCCATATACGATGCCCGCGAGTACGACGCAATTGTCGCGTCAGGCGAACAGATTACCGCTGGCTTGCTGGCGGTGGCACTACAAGCCAAGGGCGTTTCCGCTCGGTCCTGGCAAGGTTGGCAGATCCCGATTCATACCGATGGAACCCATGGCGCTGCCCGTATTTCCGACATAGATGGCTCCGGTTTGTGCGAACATCTCGCGTCCGGGAACGTCGCAGTTGTCACGGGCTTTCAAGGGCTTGAGCCGCAGAATAAACGGATCGCCACTCTCGGCCGCGGCGGCTCGGACACTAGCGCAGTAGCTGTGGCGGTGGCGCTCGGCGCCGACGTTTGCGATATCTACACCGACGTTGACGGGGTCTACACAACCGACCCAAGGATTGTCCCCGAGGCACAGCGCATTCAGCGCATCTCCTATGAGGAAATGCTCGAGATGGCTTCGCTTGGCTCGAAGGTTCTCCAGACGCGCTCGGTTGAGCTGGCCATGGTTTACGGCGTGCGTTTACGCGTCCTGTCGAGCTTTGCCGACCCCGACAAGCTTCCGGCTGTCGACGTGGGGGCGCTGGAAAATACCGGAACGACCGTTTGCAGTGAGGATGAAATCGTGGAGACCCAGGTCGTTAGTGGCATCGCCTATGCCAAGGACGAGGCAAAAGTCACGATCCTGAAACTAGACGACAAGCCAGGTGTTGCCGCCCGCATCTTCGGACCATTGGCCGAGGCGGCGATCAACGTCGATATGATTGTCCAGAACGTCACCCCCGACGGCGCCCACACCGACTTGACTTTCACGGTTCAGACCTCCGAATTGCAGCGCGCGCTTGAGGTGATAGAGCAAGTCAAACGCGATCTTGGGCATTTCGAGGTCCGCAGCTCCGATGACGTTGTCAAAGTCTCGATAATAGGTATTGGCATGCGCTCGCACGCCGGCGTCGCCTCGCAGATGTTCAAGACGCTTTCCGCTAAGGGTATCAATATCCTCGCGATTTCGACTTCAGAGATCAAGGTAAGCGTACTAATTAACGCGGATTATGCAGAACTCGCGGTGCGCGCCCTTCACGAAGTTTATGGACTTGATGCACAATAGTTATCGGGCCACAACAGGGAAGACCTTGGCGGCGCTGGGCAATCCCTGAGATACTGGAAACTGGCGCTTCCGCGGAAGCGGTTGTCACGGTCGCAGAGTTCGTCTCGGCTGAGGCAACAGGCGAGCCGCGGAATGGCAGTGTCCGGCCAAGCACCGGAAGGCCCCGAGAGGGCGGGCCCTAATGAAGCACATACTAGTGAGGAGCCGCCGGCATTGGCGCAGGCCAGAAAGGTTCTGCGTTGCCGGCTGCGTTAGCGGCAGTCGAAATGCACAGTAGACGCGGAGAAGAGCCAGGATTCGTGGCGTCCGAGCCGGCGCTGCGTATAATCATGCGTCGACTACGCGAAATTATGGCGGAAACAGGTGATGACCAAACCCGGCTCGATAAGATCGTCCGTCAGATCGCCGGCGTTATGGTTGCCGAGGTGTGCTCGATCTATCTGAAGCGACGCGATGGCTCATTGGAGCTCTATGCGTCCGAAGGGCTTAAGCGCGAAGCTGTCCATGCCACCCGCCTCAACCGCAATGAAGGCCTCGTGGGCCGTTGCGCCGAACAAGCCGCCCCGATCAATGAGCCCGACGCGCAGGCACACCCAGCCTTTTCATACCGGCCCGAAACCGGCGAGGAAGCCTATCACTCGATGCTGGCCGTCCCAGTGTCCCGTTCAGGCAATGTCGCCGGCGTCCTCGTAGTGCAGAATCACACCCGCCGCGAATACGCCGAAGAAGACATTGAAGTCCTACAGGCGACCGCCATGGTTGTCGCCGAGCTGCTATCCTCCGGCGGCGTTGCCGGTTCCGAAGCCGATATCGAGTTGTCGCGCGCGGCCTCGGCCGTGATTCAGGGACAAGGCATCGCTGAAGGCGTCGCCCTCGGTCACGCGGTGCTGCATGAACCGCGTATCGTCGTGTCGGTTCTGCTCGCCGAAGATCCCGCCGTCGAACTGTCGCGTCTCGAAGTCGCCTTGGAGCGGCTGCGCTCTAGTATTGATGAGATGCTGGCCCATGAGCGGCTGTCGGCAGC
>DAOUZE010000361.1 GCA_030665765.1 Filomicrobium sp. | reverse complement strand
ACAACGCAACCTCCTGTCCGAAGCCGGCCACCGCCTCTCGCTGATCGGCGAAGCCCTTCACGCCCTCGTACGCAGCGACAACCGCACCCTGCGCGTTAGTGGACCACTCAACGGCGATTCCAACGACTTCATCGAGATCGTCATCCCCGAAGCACCGTTACGGCAGGCGCTTTTGCGCTACGGCCGCAACATTCTTTACCTGTCAATCATCATCTCGCTGTTTACGGCGGCGTTGGTTTACCTCGCGCTGTCCAATCTTCTGGTCAGGCCGATGATGCATATCACCAACAGCATGCTGCACTACGCGCAGAACCCCGAAGACCCGAGCCGTATCATCGAACCCTCTAAGCGCGGCGATGAGATCGGCATTGCCGAACGTGAGCTAGCCAGCATGCAGCGCCAGCTTTCACAATTGCTCTTACAGAAGAACCGGCTGGCCCAGGTCGGCCTCGCCGTTAGCAAGATCAATCATGACCTGCGCAACATGCTGGCCAACGCACAGCTCATTTCCGACCGTTTGTCGACCTTACCCGACCCGACCGTCCAACGCTTTGCACCTAAGCTGATCGCCTCATTGGATCGGGCCATCAGCTTCTGTAACGACACCCTTCGCTTTGGCCGCGCCGAGGAAGCCGCTCCCCGCCGCGAGCTAATGCGCTTGCGACCCCTGGTCGAGGAAGTTGGCGATGGATTGGGCCTGCCCCGCGCCGGCTGCATCGAGTGGGTGCTTGATATTGACGATGCCCTGTGCGTCGATGCCGATCGTGATCACCTATACCGCGTACTGACCAACCTGTGCCGCAACGCGGCACAGGCGCTCGAGGGGCGGGCCAGCGATGCTGCACCGGGCGAGATTGCGATCAGCGCCGGCCGCGACGGCCGCCAGGTTGAGATCGTCGTGCGTGACAACGGCCCCGGCCTGCCGCCCAAAGCCCGCGAGCACTTATTCCAGGCTTTCCAGTCCTCGCAGCGGCGCGGTGGCTCCGGCCTGGGACTTGCCATCGCCCAAGAACTCATCACGGCGCATGGCGGCACCATCGAACTCCTCGATGGTGGACCAGGCGCTGCCTTTTGCATTTGCATCCCCGACCGCACACCAAGGGCCTGATGCCTCTTTACCGCGCAGCCTGGAATCCGGCGATGCTGGTCACATCCCAAAAATGGAACACTGCGGAGACATCCGGACGGCTCATCAGTCCGGACCCTTCCCGTGACGGTGCCCCGTCCGCTTGGACGTGCACCCTCTACGACCACCAACACCACATCGCCGAGCAAACGCCCGCACTCCGCGCGGCAATATGGCTGGGATTTCCCGATCCCGCGGCGCGCGATCTCCAAACCAGCTTCAGCCGCTCCCCGACACCTGATCCAACATAGCCAGTTTGCCCGACAGAGGCTTGCAACCCTACCGCGGGCCACCACTTGCTTTGTGGGTCGCAAGCGAGTAGAAGTTCGCCGTCGCGGCCACTGACGACCCCAATGTGGGCGGCCCGTCAGCCAGCATACGCGATCAGCACCGGTAGCTCAGCTGGATAGAGCACCAGACTACGAATCTGGGGGTCGGGAGTTCGAATCTTCCCCGGTGCGCCAATGATTCCAATAGGTTAAGACATTCTTCCGAGGAACAAGAATCCGCTGGGGTTCCGCTCGGGTTCCAACTCGTTGATACCCAGACGATGCGGCGCTCCGGGTTGCCAGTCGGAGACATGAGGCGCAGGGTCTAGTCATTCGCGTCGCCCCTTTGAGGACATCGCGCATGGCATCAAAAGACAAAAAGAAGAAGAAGAAGCGGCCTGACTCCCAAGCAGCAGACGGCGAAATTTCGCTGAACAAGTTGCCCCCGGAAGAGCTGCGCGATCTTTTGAATCACGGGCACGTCTTTCGTGAATTCATGGCGGCGGCGCGTAAAATCGAACAACGTTATCTCAAATGGGATCGCACCAGAAGCGATGTGCTAGCCGCTGCAGCCACAGTGCGCAAAGGGCTCAATGCCGCGATGTCTCAAGTCGGCGGATGCGCCTTTGGGGCCGACCCTATTCCAGTGCCGCACATCTACGCCGGTCTCATCGACGTCGAGGGCGGCACCTACAATAAACTTCTCAGCCCTGCCCAGCACCAGTTCGGGGAGCAATACACCAGTCACCACAGGCTTATGATTATCGGGCATGCGGATGGATAAGCGACTACAGGCTTCACAAGTGAAACACTCCGACCTCATAAGCCGTCCGATTACAGCTTCTACGCCCTATGACCTGATCGCCCGCTGACTGCTCTAATCATCCAACAGCTCACAGTATAGCGTCTTCCAAGCAATGTTTTGTTCAGCCGAACTCGCGATCTCTTCGTGCTCTGGAAACTCGAAGAAGCCCCATTGCAGATACTTTCTGATTTCATTCTGGGTTGGCAAATGCTTCATCCATGGATCGTCTGGATCACGAATGCGCTCCCAGTACTCGCAAACAAATAGGCACTCATAGAAGAACCGATTTGAACAGGGCTCCGGCTGAAACAGCTCGCTAAAGAACCGATCGTCGAGTAGATCCATCTTCCGCGCAAACTCAAAGAAGCGCCCAGCAAAAGACTGATCCCACCAAAGCGAGGTCCGCCCACCTGCTGGTTCTCCGGGGGGCTGCTGCAGAAGCAACTGCCAAAACAGAAACACCGTCTCGGCTACCGTTTGTCTCTTCTCCTCGCTCCAGTCAGACCAATCGTCTCGGTAATCAAGCGAGTCGGCGAGTAGATGGCCAAAGTCATAAGCATCGGGATGAGTGGCAAGATAGTAGAGCGTTACAGCTACATTCCAGCGCGTGTTGTAGGCATCACTCCAGTACCGACCATCGGCGTACCACTCGTCGATTTCCTTGAAGGGACTATCCGGCTGACTTCGCCCGTAGCTTCTATCGCAGACCGTGCGATCCAACCAGCTAAGCAGCTTGAGGCAATCATCATCAAGATGGACGATTTGCCCCTGCTCGGCCCCCTCCCGGAAGGCCTGCGTCCTGTAAAGCTTGATCGGCATTTTCCGAAATACACCCTGCGCATCAACTCTCATTGTCCGCGGGCCTCTGAAGCCTACTGCGAACAGACCTACACTAGACGCGCGAGGGGTGCGGAGCAGTCACTCGCGTGACTCCTGGTGTAGACGGGTGCGTTCCAAGCGGAACAGACTGGCGGTCTTTCATCACACCAAATGGGAAGAGCTAATTATCCAGTAGAGTGCGAGCGCAGAGGTTGAAATGACTTCGATTGTAACAATCCGTACCTATTCAACCTATGCAGAGGCCATGGTGGCTAAATCGTACTTGGTTGCTCATGGCGTATGTGTGTTTCTCCCGGATTGGTACCACGCAACGAACGCCTGGCACCTCATCACTGCATTGCAGGGTGTTCGCCTATGTACTGTCGCAAGTGAAGCTGCGGATGTGCGTGAACTTCTGAGCACAGTGAAGAATGAGGCATCATCACAACGGCGGCTACCGATCTCTGAGGTAATGTTAGCTGCTGTAGTTTACCTCTTCTCTGGCATTCCCCATCCAGTTCGGCGCCGATGAAAACACCTCGACTGGTGGTCGGTCGCAGCATCCAGTAGGAAACTACGATTTGCGCATCTGATGCCTCCGGGTTGTCCAGCGACAAAAGCTCCACAGGCTCAATGCTTCAATGGTGTCCATTGTCAGAGTTTTCGGGACGGCATTGTCACATTAAGTGAAATTG
>DAOUZE010000112.1 GCA_030665765.1 Filomicrobium sp. | reverse complement strand
TTCTTCTGGCACTCCAAGTTGCATGAGTTGTATCTGGAGCGCCCCCTCCTCTGCCCGCACTCCCTCACGGAAACAGCGGGGCCGACAGGCAGACTGAAGATAAAGGTCCCACCGGAACGGTTGGAAAATCTCATAAGACTGCCACGGGTGCGCAAAAACGAAGGCCCCGAACCGGGGCCTTGTCAAGATGGGCATGTTTATGCTCACACGACCGTAAGGTCAACTGTGCTGGCAATAATTCAGCATCAATCGACGTCTATTTGATCTTGTTCTGCACGTCGCCTTCCTTCAAGCCCGGGGTGCTCTTGTAGTAGGCATAGATTCTCTCATCCACAGACTTGCGCTGTTCGGGAGAGCACTTTTTCGGTTCAAGCACTTTTTCCGGGGCTGTTTCAGCAACTTTCACTTCCTTCTGGCCGCCATCGACATAGCGCAGCTCCACTTTACCCGACATATACGACACCACGAAAGCGTGCAGTAAGTTCGCGTATTGGATCTGCTCATCCGACCAGTCTTTTTTCTTCAGAAAGCGGGCCATCATTGCATCACGGTTAGCCACCAGTGCTGCGGGAAGATCGCAAATCTGCGCTTCATACGAACGGTAGGCGGCAATAATTATTTCTTTGGCGACAGGCAGCGGTAATTCAATCTCCTTACGCTTATTTTTCTTATCAAATTTGACCACCTTACCCGAGCGCAAAGTAACCTGAGGTGGAACCGCAGACCATGCATAACCCATCAGTATCGTCACAGTCTTATCGCTGATCGATCCTCCGCCTTGCTTCTGGGCGACCGCTGGTCCCACAGATGCAAGCAAAGTCGCAATCACTGCCAGCCTGATCCCCGCCTTCATAGCCTTCCCCATAGTTCATCAGCCTTGGATCGTTATAAATTCGGTCGGGAGTGGATTGGGCGAGCTCATGCGCCAGGATGCACCGCCACAGCCGGCCACCCCTGCAGTTCCCCACTCCGCACGATATCGCATCGCTCGACCCAAAACGTGTCGCCAATAAGGCGAGCACCTGACTGAATCCTAAGCAAGTTACCCTACTCCCCATTAAAGTTGCTCACAAGCCGCGTCAACGTAACTCAAATGTCGCTATCACGTCTCTTTCGGTATTTTGCAAGTGAGCTCACAACGCCGCGCAATGTGCGGACCTCATGGGCCGTTGCGTTCATACGCTGAAACATGGTCCGAATGGCCATCGCAGTGATCGCACGCCGCTCTTGGGGACGGAAAAAGTTCGCCGCGTCCAGATCAGCTTCAAGCTGCTCGAGAAAACCCTCGAGCTCCGCCTTTTTAGCCGGTGTGTCCTTTCCGTACTGAAAACCCGGCTGGATCGGCCGCTCGTAAGTCGTCACCCGACCAAGACTGCCGCTATTCCGGCCAAGGATCCAGGCGTAACCAAGGATCAGGACGGATTGCGCCAAATTCAAAGAGGCAAACTTGCTGTTCACGGGGATCATCACCAATGCGTCTGCTTCGGCAACCTCCGGTGTTGTAAGGCCGCTGGCTTCGCGTCCGAACAGAACCCCACACCGCTGCCCTTCGCCAATCCGACGAGCCATCTCCTGAACCGCCTGCTCGGGAGTTAAAACGGGCTTTCGAAGGTCCCTCTGCCGGGCGGTTGTCGCGCACATCCAGTGCAGGTCGCCCATCGCCTCCGCCAGGCTCGGAAAGCACTGCGACTCATCGATTACGTAATTGGCTCCTGAAGCGGCAATGCGCGCCCGTTCATTCGGCCAACCATCACGCGGTGCGACGAGCCTCAGATTATCCAGACCGAAATTCGCCATAGCCCGGGCGACCATGCCGATATTGTCCGCAAGCTGTGGTTCGACCAGGATTACCGACGGCGTTTCACCCTCTGCGGCTACCGGCTCGCCTTGTACGTGCGCCCGGCGGATACCGTGACGCAACTTACGTAAAACCCGCCTCGCCCAGAACCAATACTCCTCACCCGACCAGCGCCGGTAGAAGTCCTCAAAACTCTTGAAACCGGCGTGCCCTTCGCCTTTCCCAGGAATTTGGAGGTCATGTTTGCCAATCGAAATCGTGTCGTGAGCCACGATGAAGTCCTCAATCGTGGTAAAGCCTTCCACCTGCGATCGGCGCCGGCACCCTGGACACGTTGCCTGATCCTCGATGCACTGGCGTTCAGCGCAATAGACAAGTATGCCGTCGACGGCATCCCGATCCAAGTTTGCTTGGGTCGGGTACCTGGCCAGCATGTCATCGATCGGCACCTCGTGCGCCGAATGCACAAGTTCGGCTAACGTCTCGCCGGTGCAACTGACGACAGGCGTCCGTTGCCCGTCGACGACCTTGGTTTGGATTAGCATCTGCTGATCGTCGATCATTTTACTTGCATCTAGCCTTCATCCTTGATCGATGGAATTCCGTGCGAAACCTAATCCCTTCCGCTGACTTGGCCCTCCCGCGCCGCAAGGCTAAGTTCGCGACAACAGCAGCTGCGACCATAAGACAAAAGGTTCTTACGCCATGCAAAAAATCAAAGTTTCCGGCACCGTCGTTGAACTCGACGGCGACGAGATGACTCGCATCATCTGGCAGTTCATCAAGGACAAGCTGATCCACCCCTACCTTGATGTGAACCTTGAATACTACGACCTCGGCATCGAAAAACGCGACGAGACCGATGATCAAATCACCGTCGATTCGGCCCACGCCATCAAGAAACACGGCGTCGGCGTCAAATGCGCGACCATCACGCCCGACGAGGCCCGGGTTGAGGAGTTCGGCCTGAAACGCATGTACCGTTCTCCCAACGGCACCATCCGCAACATATTAGGCGGCGTAATATTCCGTGAGCCGATTATATGCAAGAATGTGCCGCGACTTGTTCCGGGCTGGACTCAGCCAATCATCGTCGGCCGGCACGCATACGGCGATCAGTACCGTGCCACCGACTTCAAGTTTCCAGGACCCGGCAAGCTGACCATCAAGTTCGTCGGCGACGATGGCGAAACAATCGAGCGCGAAGTGTTCGAGGCGCCAGGCGGCGGTGTAGCCATGGCCATGTACAACCTTGATGAGGCCATCAAGGACTTCGCCCGCGCCTCGATGAACTATGGCCTGACCCGCAATTATCCCGTCTACCTGTCAACGAAGAACACAATCCTGAAAGCCTACGACGGCCGCTTCAAGGATGTCTTCCAGGAGGTTTTCGACGCGGAGTTTAAGGACGAGTTCGACAAGGCAGGTATCACCTATGAGCACCGGTTAATCGACGACATGGTTGCCTGTGCCATGAAGTGGTCGGGCGGTTATGTCTGGGCTTGCAAGAACTACGACGGGGACGTGCAGTCTGATACGGTTGCCCAAGGCTTCGGCTCGCTTGGTTTGATGACCTCTGTTCTGATGTCGCCCGATGGAAGAACCGTTGAAGCAGAAGCGGCCCATGGCACGGTCACCCGGCACTACCGTCAACACCAGGAAGGCAAGGAGACTTCGACCAACTCAATTGCCTCGATCTTCGCCTGGACCCGAGGCCTAGCGCACCGCGCTAAGCTCGATGGCAATGACGATCTGGCGAAGTTCTCTCACAAACTGGAGCAAGTCTGCATCGGCACCGTCGAAGGCGGTCAGATGACCAAAGACCTCGCACTGTTGGTCGGTCCCGACCAACCCTGGCTCTCCACCACTGGATTCCTCGACGCCGTCGACAGCAACCTTAAAAAGGCTATGGGCGTGGCTTGAGAAATCTCAACGGCGGGTCATCTTGTGTGTGAGCCGCATACAACCAAAGAAACAATCAAAAGCCGGGCGCCATCAGCACCCGGCTTTTGTTTATCAACCAACTGCCAATACAAGCCTTCAAAAAACAATTTCCGACATTTCGCAAAACTATAGTATGAAGCGAAAACAAGTCGCATTTTAACTTTCTCAGGTGCAATATGTAAGTTTATCAGCTACTTATCTTTGACTAAAGGATATCTGGAGAACCCTGATGACAGAGCGGAGCACCACAAAAAAAGTTCCAATAAAATCCTCAAATCGAGCATCGAAATCGCGAGCGCCCGCCGCAAAAGTTTACGGCGCTGCCGCTGACAACTCGACCCCGGTCGTTGAAAGCAAAATGGCAGCCGACGAAACCTCCGCTAATCCGCTCCACCGTCTCGCAGAGGCCCGCCAGGATCCTGATCAGATCCGGAAAATGTTTGAAACAGGCGAGTATCCCTACAAACGGAAAATCAGCCGCCGCTCCTACGAGAAACTCAAAGCCGAGCTGCAAGTAGAACTCCTTAAAGTCCAAGATTGGGTGAAAGCAACTGGACAGAAAGTCGTTTTGATTTTCGAAGGCCGCGACGCCGCCGGAAAAGGTGGAACCATCAAGCGTTTCACCGAACACCTAAATCCACGCGGCGCCCGCGTCGTCGCCCTCGAGAAACCTACAGACCGTGAAAAAACGCAGTGGTTTTTCCAACGCTATATAGAACACCTTCCCGCCGGCGGTGAGATCGTGTTGTTCGACCGCTCTTGGTACAACCGGGCGGGAGTGGAGCGTGTCATGGGCTTTTGTAGCCCCCAGGATTATCTCGAGTTCATGCGCCAAACACCCGAAGTCGAACGCATGATCGTCCGCAGCGGAATTCGCCTTTACAAGTATTGGTTCTCCGTAACCCGCGACGAACAATTGCGGCGCTTTAACTCGCGCGAGCACGAACCGCTAAAAAAATGGAAACTCTCCCCGATTGATCGACAGTCGCTCGACAAGTGGGGAGATTACACCGAGGCAAAAGAAGCGATGTTCTTTTACACCGACACCGCCGATGCGCCCTGGACCATCGTTAAATCGAACGACAAGAAACGCGCCCGGCTGAACTGTATCAAGCACTTCTTGTATACACTGCCTTACCCCGACAAGGACCTGCGCGTCATTGGCCGTTACGATCCGCTTATTGTCGGTGCCAGCGGCTATGTTATCGGAGCCTCAGACCACATTCTGGGCAAAAGCATTCACCCTGACCTGCGGCATAACTCACAATAGCATTCCGCACCAGACTTCGGGAAACAACGCCAGTTTACCGGCGGGTCGGAGTTCATTCCGGCCCGCCACCGCACTGGAAGGGGTTCGATGGAAGTCTAAGGCTTCTATGCCGAACGGTCGCACCTCAGGCCACCTTTGAGACTGCACACAGCAAACCCCCGGCACAAACCAAAACGAATGCCCTAGAACCGGCACAACGCAGGCCACCGCCTGCAGCCACACGAGATCATCGTGTAGGAAGACTGCCGTCAAGAAATTAATCTCGAATCAAAAAGGCACGCCAACCAAAATCGCGAAAAACACTGACTTCAACGCAGCGATAACGAACGCCCACCCTACCCGCACACCGTTGCTGACAATAACAAAAGCGAAAAGCGCGAGAAACGAACCCAACTGTACGGCACACACCCACCATAAAAGCGCACCGCGATCGCCGGCCAATTGAATGGCGGCAGTATCAAGTGTCGCTTCTGGCAGCAGCAGTAAGACTGGTAGTACCAGCACCAATGACAGCCCGCACCGACAGCGATGGAAATTTGAAACTAGCTTCCGATCGCTAACCTGCAACTTCGGCAAGTGATGTGTCCCTATCCCGCTCATCGACGTGGTTTATCATCGGGCAAAGGCCATGCCGACGATGAAAAGCCGATAGAAAAAGTCCCGGGAGAAGGTCCCGGGACAATGCGGAGAGCTGTGGCGCGGAGGCGACCGCCCTATAGCTTCTCCAAGTAGGGGATGGGATCGACAGGTTTCTTTGACGATTGACGCAACTCGAAATGCACCTGCGGTTGGTCCACCTGCCCGGAATCACCCGACTTGGCGATCACCTGCCCGCGTTGCACCTTGTCACCACGGCTGACCATCAGCCTGCTGTTATGTGCATAGGCAGTCACCCAGCCGTTATCGTGGCGCAGCAAAATCAGGTTGCCGTACGAGCGCAGCTCCGAACCAGCATAAGCCACCACACCCTCATCAGCGGCGCTCACATCCGTACCGATCGGTACAGCGAAATTTACCCCGTCGTTGTGCGTTCCATCGGCACGCGATCCGAAACCAGCGATCATTTTGCCGCGTACCGGCCATCGCAGTCGCGCAACCGCATCGTCATCCGAAGAACGCCTTACGGTCTTCGTCATACGCGTTGGAGAAATCGCGACTGTCCGCACCCCCCTGGCTACCGGCATAGCATCGCTCGTTTGGCCATTGGTCAGCGCCGCATAGCGGTTACCGCTAGTTTTTGGGGCAGGACGCTCCGATACGATCGTCTCGGTTGACGCATAGGTATCGGGACGTCCGCCGCCTGGAACCCGTAGCACGGTCCCTGGCATCACGCGGCGCGGATCCGTAATGGCGTTGTAGCGCTGCAGATCAGAGGTCCGCACGCCATACTGACGCGCGATCTTGTAAAGGGAGTCGCCACTTCGAACTTGGTAGCTGCCGTTCCACGTCGACGGAGCATCGGCGGTCGCAACTACGGCACTCGGGGCCTCGCGAGAAGCCGGTCTAACCCTCGATCCACCGGACAATCTCGATGGCAGATAAAGACGCTGCCCAACCCTGAGCATCGAGTCGTTAAGGCCATTGACAGACATTAGCTCTGCAACCGACACACCATGCCTGCGCGACAGACCATAAAGCGTGTCGCCACGGCTAACCTTGATTGGCTCGCCCTTTGCCAACTTGTTGCTTGAATAACTGTTAGTGGGCTCGATAGAACGCTCAGCCACCTGCGTCCGAGAACCTCGATTATTTGAATAGTTGCCGCCCATACGCTCGGGGAGTGCCGAGGTCTTGATCGGGTAACTCGTTCTCCCGTAGGAGCCTGATCCGCCGTAACCGGCATCCGGCGATTGTTGGGAAAGCGGAGCACCGCCTCCGCCCGTCAGCGATTCTGAAGGCAACAGGCTGGCTTTGCTGTCACCGTTGAGGCTGAAGCCCGAACCACCAAAGCGCGTCACATCGGCGCTGCAACCGGCGGCTAGTACTGCTGCACACAAACCCGCGAAAACCGGCCTCTGGAGAGTGGAGATCCATCCGCTGAAGCACTTCGTCGAAATCAACTCAGTCATGATACGCACCTCGATACCAGCCTTTTTGTTAACCAATGCTGGGTTAACAGCCGATTAACGGAAGGCCAGCTCCCCACAAAAACGTGCGCGATCGGGACGAAACTTATCCAGCATTTCAGAACTTACCCGCTCAGGCTCCGCCAAGCCATTCGCCAAATCGGGTGTCAGCCCAATACCGCACATACGATCAATACTTACGCCGCGATTGTGCAACCGGCTTGGCGCTCTTGCGGCCAGACGGTGGCGACAATGGGATTGTCAATGCGCTTAGTTATTAAATTGGAGAAAACAGTGTCGCAGCAGGCAGGCTGTTGGCGGATCATCAGGAGCGCTGCGTATCGGCGAAGATCCCCTTCAGCCGATCGTGCATGGGCTCGTTGGTAAGATCGACATGCAGCGGTGTCACTGAGATTTGGCCCTTGTAGATCGTCCACAGGTCCGTTCCCTCGTCCGGATTTGATTTTCTCCGCTCAAAGCCGAACCAGAAGTATGGATTTCCCCAGGTGTCGAGCCGCTTGTCGATATGCAAGTTGTTTTGATCCCGCCGACCCTGACGGGCAATCGAGATGCCGGCCACCGCTTCCGGGGCTAAATCGGGGAAGTTCACATTCATCACGATACCTTCCGGCAGATTGGCATCCAGCAGCCTCTGAACGATCTTCGGACCGTAGGCAAGTGGCGTCTCCCAGTGGATCGCTCCCTCCTGGTCAAAACCGATAGCGAGACTCATGGCGAACGAGCGTATGCCGAGCAAAGCACCCTCGATCGCTCCAGCGATCGTGCCCGAGTAAGTCACGTCTTCGGCAATGTTGGTCCCGTAGTTGACCCCCGACAGCACGAGCGCCGGTGGTTTGTCCAACAGGATGTGACGCACGCCCATGATCACGCAATCCGTCGGCGTCCCACGCACCGCATAACGCCGCTCGCCGACTTCCCGGCAGCGCAAAGGTTCGTGCAATGTCAGTGAATGCGAGGCTCCCGACTGGTTCGTCTCCGGTGCAACCACCCACACATCGTCACTAAGCCGGGCTGCAATCTCTTCCAGAACCTTTAGCCCTGGTGCATTGATGCCGTCGTCGTTAGTAACCAGGATGCGCATGTAGGATTCCAGAGGTTATGCTTTGCCGGATTGTTGGCTGAGGTAACAGCAAACAGGTTGGAGGAGCCGCACCCCTATTCCTGCAAACCGATCACCTCGACACCTCCCATATACGGCCTAAGTAACTGCGGGATCACCACGGACCCGTCAGCTTGTTGATAATTCTCCAACACCGCGACCATTGTCCGCCCAACGGCAAGTCCCGAACCATTAAGCGTATGCACGTAGCGCAAGTCTTTGTCGCCAGCGCGGTAACGAGCATTCATACGCCTCGCCTGAAAGTCGCCGCACACCGAGCACGATGAAATTTCACGGTAGGTGCCCTGCCCCGGAAGCCACGCCTCGATGTCGTAAGTTTTGCGCGAGGCAAAGCCCATATCGCCGGTGCAAAGCAGCATTGTCCGATAAGGGATTTCGAGACGCTGTAGCACCTTCTCCGCCGATGCCGTCATCCGCTCGTGTTCCTCCAGCGCCTGCTCCGGCGTCGTGATCGAGACAAGCTCCACTTTCGAAAACTGATGCTGACGGATCATGCCGCGCGTGTCCTTACCCGCCGAACCGGCTTCCGAACGGAAACACGGCGTCCACGCCGTGCAGCGCATCGGCAGCTGATCGGCCGCGAGGACCTCCTCACGCACCATGTTGGTCAGTGAAACTTCCGCCGTTGGGATCAGCCAAAAACCGTTCGTTGTCTGGAACAAATCCTCGGCGAATTTCGGCAGATTGCCTGTACCATAGGCGGCTTCATCACGCACCAGGAACGGTGGAAGATACTCGGTGTAGCCGTTCTCGCTGGTGTGCAGATCGAGCATGAACGAGGCGATCGCCCGCTCGAGCCGCGACAACGCCCCCTTCAATACGACGAAGCGCGCACCCGAAATTTTGGCCGCGGTCTCAAAGTCCATCAGCCCCATCGCTTCGCCGATTTCGAAATGTTGCTTCGGAGCGAAATCAAACTTCGGTGGATCACCCCACTTGCGCACTTCGACGTTGTCGTTCTCGTCAACGCCTTCAGGAACGTCTATGAGCGGCAGATTGGGAATACCAGACAGCTTTTCAGCCAATGCGGCATTGAGCTGGCGCTCTTCCTCTTCGCCGGCTTGGAGCTTGTCTTTGAGGGTCGCTACTTCCGCCTTCAGTTTGTCGGCAAGCACGATATCCTTGGCATCCATCGCCTTTCCGATCTCCTTCGAAGCGGCGTTACGGCAGCTTTGCATCTCTTGCAGCATCGTAACGTGTGCACGGCGCTTTTCGTCGGTCGCGATGAGTTCGGCGGAGATGGCCGAAAGCCCGCGCCGCTTCAGACCAGCATCGAAAGCCTCCGGATTTTCGCGGATCCATTTGATATCGAACACGGGAGTCTGCCTCTTGATATTTACTCGTCCATGATTTCCACGAGCTATAGGACGGCCAAGCCTACGGGTCCACCCGACCCATCGGCGCAGGTTTGTATTTTCTAATCCACCCGCCGAGGGGGCTCTCGATCGCGAAAAAAACGCGAGCTCACGACAAATCGAGCCTTGTCAGCATGTAACAAGCTTGCTGAGCTGCCATCCGGCAATTAGAGCAGCTTCCACCGGCCTTGGTGCAGCAACGGTCCCAATTTTCACTGATCCTCTTGCCTGGCTACTGGTAGTCGCCACCGACAAGCCGCGATACCGCCGCAACGTCCACACCCGGCTCGAGCAACATACCGCGTTGAACTCCTGAGCGATCCTGCTCGCTCCGGTTCTGTCTCACCTTCCACTTGCCCTCTAGACGCGTAATGGCGAACTCGATGCCAACAATACCCTTGAGTTGCCGCACCAAGTAATCCTCCGGCGCGTCACTCACTTCCCACGGTACAGGTCGGTGGTTTTCCTGTCGTCGGGTGATCTCGTTCAGGTGATCGAGAACCCAAGCCCGGTCGTCATGAAATTCAAGCTGCCCATGCGCCTGAACCACGGCGTAGTTCCAAGTCGGAACCACTTTGCCGTGGTCCTTTTTCGAGGGATACCAGGACGGCATCACGTAGGCATGAG
>DAOUZE010000518.1 GCA_030665765.1 Filomicrobium sp. | reverse complement strand
CAAACATCTCGCCCATGGCAAGGGCCTGGAAGATGGTCCAGCCGAAAAGGAAGCCAAGCACATATTCAAGCGCAAGATCGGCAGCCATGGGCAGAGCGACAAGCGCGCCGAACGCCGCGCCGACCAAGATGCCGATGCCGTCGCCAGCCACGCAATGCATCGTCGAGCCAAGGGTCTGGCGCCAGCGGGCTGAGACATATTGCTCATGCAGGCCAGGCAGGGGTTCGCGGCAGCCGAGCACGTAGAGGAAGGCGCCGAAGGGTCCCGAATAGGCGGTGAACAGAACAAAGGCCCATTTCATCACCGGGTGCTCGGGCGTCGAGCGGATGTCGATGGCGACGAACAGTACGGACAGCGCCGCCAGCGCGAACCACATCAGCATCACGCCATCGATGAGCATCACATTCCCCCTATTTCGTTGCGCGTGCGCCGGGGTTCAGACCAGCTGAGCCGTTTGGCGCCAGACGCTGTCCAAGCCGTTTGTGCAGGCTTTCACTGTTTTGGAGGGCAGGCGAGCCAAAAAATGGCGTGTATCGGCGGATCCGCCAAAATCCCCGCAAAAAGCCTGACGTGTGTTGCCGTCCTGCTCTATCGGTGGTTGACGGTTCAACGTAGACTTATGTCAGTCTTTGCGAATCAGTTTGCCGCGTAGCGGCATTCTCGGTGCGGGCACTATTTGAGGCCGATGTTGCGTTAGCAACCTGCCCGAGTGCGTTAAGGCAAGTTCCAGCCAGTTTCGTGATTGAAGAGGTGAATTGGGCCCTAAAGGGCCTCCAAGACGTACGGATAGAGCAATTCTACTGAGAGAGGGGGCACGACCATGCCAGCAACTCTTAACCTAGCCGTCACGGCTAGCCTGCTCCTCCTTGTGCGATCTGTGAAGCAGCCGCAAAAAGCGCTTTCCCACACCGACAATCGTTTCATGGCCTGTGAACGCGGGCGCCCGTTCTTTGGGCCCACGCTGAAACGGCTGGCATAGTTATGGCTATTCCTATGCCAGCCGTGGTCGTTCTGATCGTCTGCAAGACCGTTGTCGTGGGGCCGGAAGACCCGAATACGGCTTACACGGGTTACGAAAACCGGGCATGGGCCACGGAATACTCAAAAATGGTGTGCCGCCGCCAAGAGGTCCAACTTTTCGACCAGGCGGAAGCCTTAGGGGCCGCTGCCCGGCCATTCAACATGCAACGCTGCTGGCGGTCCGGGCTGATGCTCGGCGTCCAATGGGACGCTAGTCACAAGGGTTCATCCTACCGCTTCTGGCGCGTAGCGTGCCCCGTGCCCATCGTCCGCAAGAACCCGGACGGAAGTGAGGATATCATCGCTTGGAAGATGCCTGAGTGTGGCCATCGTGATACGGTACGATGTGAGATCGACACGGAGATCTAGGGCAAACAGCTCCTAGCCATCTCTTGAAGAGCGGAGGACTTGACCATGCCAGTTTGGTCGAGAGTTGCGGTCGGGCTTGTGCTCGCCGTCACCTTGCTCGGGTTCGCGGGCTACCAAGGCTATTCCGCGAAGCTCGGCCCGATCATCCAAGCGCAGGGCACGACCTATTTTAATGGCGACGGTCCGCCGGCTAAGCCGGTGGTTTGCAAATCCGAGGACGAGATCCTTGACGCGATTACGCGTGTCCACGCTAAATACGATCGTCTCGAAGGTGCGGACCTTGAGGCGTTTGAACAGCGCGCAACCTATCTCAAAGGCTTGCCGCCGCTCCGCGTCGATAAGCTTTACGTCATCACCGAAGACGACCAAATCCGCGACGGCAAGACGGTACTGTTCATCGGGCTCAAGTCGAATTGCGTGAGGTCGGTGTTTAGCTTTCCGACAGAGTTCTATCGCGAACTCA
>DAOUZE010000402.1 GCA_030665765.1 Filomicrobium sp. | reverse complement strand
CAAGGTCGTCAAGATCGTTGACTTCGGTGCCTTTGTGAATTTCTTCGGTGCGAAAGACGGCCTTGTGCACATTTCACAGCTCAACCAGGGCCGTCCGGCCACGGTCGACGAAGTGGTCAAGGAAGGCGAGGAAGTTTACGTTAAGCTCTTGGGCTTCGATGATCGCGGTAAGACGCGTCTCTCAATGAAGGTCGTCAACCAGGAAACCGGCGAGGAGCTTCCTCGTGAAGAAGGCGAAGCCGAGGATCAAGGCGGAGGCGGTGGTCGCCCTGGTGGCGCACGCCGTGAGCGCCATCCGCGTCGCGACCATGATTGACGCGGGGCCTCGGTACCCCAAAAGGAAGGGCCGCGCAGGTTTTCCCTGGGCGGCTCCTCGCATTTCTAGGTTGGTCTTCAGCGTCAGACCAGCTCTACTTGCAGTCGACGGTGACGAAGAATGACCAGGAGTTGTTGGCTTCGTTCGACTCCTCCACCAGATTGTAAGGATCGACCGATGCGAATACCCTCACCTTCGTCTCGCCGCGCGCTCCGTTAGCTGGACCCGTGGTGAAGCCGGCCTTCTGATATAGTTGTGTTTCCTGCTTCGATGTTAACTTGCCGGTGCTTTGCTCGCCGAGGCTGGCCTGGAATTCCCGAATCGCAGCCAGAGTCCGGCGACCAAGTTGAGCATCGATACCCTGCGGGTCGAAGCCGACTTCCAAAAGGGCAGTTTGGATAGCGCGTATACGTTCCCGTTTGCTGATGGCGTCATTGCCTGCATCCGGAGAATGGGACACGTCAATCGGATTGAAGTTACGCCCGCGTTTCACCTTTCCTTCGCCAAGGCTAAACGCGATGCCTTGCTGGTCGAATGGCTCCAGCTTCTGGCGCTCTGGTCGCTTATCGATCATGTCGATGTTTTCTGGAACATAGACGACAAGCATCGATCGCGTCAGCCGTTCGGCGACATTGACCTGGGCGATATCCTCGCCCTGGTTCTTGATGGCGATTCGGCCCGTGGCGATCGGTTCGTCGATCGCGCACCCGCCGGGCAGGACGTAAGAATCCTTGGTGTTGATGACCAAGTCCGGCAACGCGTTTGCCGCCGTTGCCGTCATAGCGAGAGTTATAGCGAGGGCTCCCGTCAGGCCCGCAATCCGCATATCGATCATCGGCATGTTCACATTCTCCCCACAAATTCGACGCCCCATCCGTGCTAGTATTGGGCGGTCCTGTTCCCCATGATGTCAGGCCGCTTCCATCAAACCGATCGTGCGATTGTCCTCATCCGGGTCAAAAAGTATTGTGCAACAAGACCAACGCAACGTCCGGTAAGAAGGAATTAGAAGCGATTAACGATTCCAAATAGGGATTCGCTTCAAAAATCAATTTCGCTGAGGTGCCGCCAACGCATGCGCCGTGTTTACCATTTTTGCATGAGGGGCAAGTCGTTCCATTGGCGAGTACTGATCCTACAGGCATATTATGCAAGCAATTCTCAAGTCATTTGCGTTCAGTAAAGGGGGATCGTCTGCAGGCTGTGGAATTTGCTCATCCACAAGAAAAACGCCTAAACCGTCGCTCAACGTCTTGGGTTGCGGGTCTGCTCTTATTGGCTCTCGCGGCGCCAGATCAGGCTGAGGCCAAGACGCCCGGCCGCAAGCACTGCTATAAGAGCATCTGCCATCGGGTCAAAAGTCTCAGCGAAACGCGGGCGCTGGTTGGCAAAACCTTGCAGCTCAAATCGTCCCACTATGGGCACTGCCGACAGGACCGATACAATCCCTGCCGCCTGACCAGTTCCGGCGAAAAGTTCCGCGCCGACAGCCCTGATAATGCCGCCAGCCCCGACCTTCCAGATGGGACAATTCTGCTGGTCTACTACGCCGCGACTGGTCGCGCCGCGGTGGTCCGCGTCAACAACGCCGGGCCTTACTGGCGTGGTCGCGACCTCGATGTCTCGCAAGCGACGGCCCACGCACTTGGCTTCGTTGACAAGGGAGTTGCTGAACTACACGTGAGGGTTTTGCGTGCGCCTGTCGAAACTGAAACCCGCTACCGATCGGGACGCAAGTATCGTCGAGTCCCAGGTTACATCGGCAAGTACGCCTCGCTGGACCACGCCGACAGAGCGTTGCGGTTCATGGCTTCCTACATTGCACGCGCGAGACTTGCCGAAGTGAGATTCGAGGACTTCGACGAATTCGCAATCGAGGCGATCCCGGTCCGAAATTTGAAGCGAGGACTCGGCATCGCAAATTTTGCACGGCTGAGTTCGGCTGCCAGCATTCTGAAAGCGGCGCGGCCATCGTTTGTCTGGCTGACGGAGACCACACCAACCGTTTTTGCCAAGCTGAAAAGCAGCTCACGGGGTGCCCGACCCAAACAAACGACACGGCTGGCACAGCTTCGACACTTCGCCTCGGCGGCGGCCGCTGCCGCTAGCCATTCCGCGGGTGCAGTGAAGCTGGCTGCTGCCCGTCAACTGCAAAGGCGCGTAAGGGCAGACGTATTAGCGCCCCTCCGCCTTGCCTCATTGAGCCGCGAGATGGTGTCGCGCAGAGTTGTTGCCGAAAGCCGCGTTGAACCTTCGCGGCTGACACCGCTTTCCACTGACCGCACCGTCGTTGCTTGGTCTTATGACGATACTCTTTCTGGCCGGGTTGCAAAGTTCGTCGAGGCGACCCGTGCGACCGCGCGCAAGCTTCTGTCGCGGTCACGCAAGCAAGGCAGCGCGTGGTGGAATGAGGCGTCCTGGCGCATGCGTTTTCAATCCGTCTCCAAGGTGCTTGCCAATGCGGTAAATACCGCGACGAGGAAGGCCCGTGCCAGCGTAATCCGGTTCCGGCGTCCGTTTCCCAAGCCTCTGCCCAACGATATCGCCGTTGGCAGTAAGCCGCAGCTCAATCAAGAAAACCGGGCGCTTCAGGTGTCTCGAAACTGAAGCGCCTTCCATTCTTAAACCGACATGGTCCGCTTGGGCGGAGCCCGGCGCAGGATTCACAGCCGGACGGTACGCAATCTCAGGGCATTGCTGATCACAGAAACCGAGCTGAGACTCATCGCAGCGGCGGCGATCATCGGAGACAGCAGGACACCGAATACTGGATATAAGATGCCGGCGGCCACAGGAACTCCGAGTGCATTGTAGGCGAAGGCAAAAAACAGGTTCTGTTTGATGTTTGCCATTGTCGCCTGCGACAGCCGGCGGGCTCTGACAATGCCGCGCAGATCACCCTTCACGAGCGTGATACCAGCACTCTCAATCGCGACATCCGCCCC
>DAOUZE010000266.1 GCA_030665765.1 Filomicrobium sp. | reverse complement strand
TGCATCTGTCGATCGAGAACCGGATCGAGGGGCATTCCATTCCGGCTAGCGGCCCGACGAGGATATTGGCGTTGGAGACGGCTTTGGAGGATGCCGCCGGTCAGGTGCTTCACCAGCAATCCGAAAAATTCTATAAGCGCTTCTCTATGCTGCCGATCGTCGGTGGTGTTCCGCTATGGCTGACGGACAATAGTCAACTGCATAGCGGCGAAAGACGTCGCATACGGCTTACGCTGCCTGAGGACCAGCTGGCGAGATCCATCAAGCTCGTGATCGTTCTGAGGATGTATGAAGTCGCCGACAAGCATCAAGGCGACATCGGTAAGGCTCACTGGAAATCGGAACCGATTGTGAGACGAGTACTGAAAATCCACTAAGGGACCGCACTCAATCATTGGCCGGTTTTCGGCTGAATTGCAGCGCCTGATTGTCGCCCTATCCGGGTGATTGTTTGGTGCAGCGGGACGAATAAAAGTGACCGAAACGTGTATGGGGGCAATTTATGCAAACCATATACATCGCCGGACTTGCCTCCATTCTATTGGTGGCGTCCCTTGCGGTGACCCGTGCTCAAGACCAAATGGTCATGCATCAAGACCATTATTACATCGGCTTCGAAGTCGATCTTTTCGGATTGTTTAGTGTGGATGGCCAGTTCCAAAAGGCCTCCGGAACCATGAGGTATGATCAAGCCAACCCGGCGGCAAGTAATGTTCATATCACCGTGCAGACGGCATCTATCGACACTAACCTCCCGATCCGCGATGACGAATTGCGGTCGGTTTCCTTCTTCGATGTGAAGAACCACCCAACAATGGTCTTTGAGTCTCTAGAGACTGTTGTCAAAGGTGATGCGTCCGGAACTGTAATTGGCAAGCTGACGATAAAAGGCATAACCAATAAGGTTGCGTTACACGTCAAAGCACGAGACCGCAGAGCAGATCCAACGTCCTCAGGCAAAGGCTCTTTCGTAACAAGTTTTGAAGCTTCCGGCATGTTAAGGCCGGCGGATTTCGGGCTGCGTGGAGGGGATGCGCGGCTGACGCTGCGCGCCGATTTTGTCAAATGCGCGAGAAAGGTGAGGGCTGAACCAGCGTGCCAAGCGTCTACGCAAGTGCGATAATGAACGCGTAGAACCAGCGCCAGAACAGCTTTTTACTGCCGCAATACGCAATGCTATTTTCTACATCGATCTCGATGGCCACCGAGCTCAGGTCATTTAAATTGTGAAGCGACGTAATCTGCTTTGAAAAGCTTAGCGGGTGCGACCTGCACTGTAATCAGCGCCCCAGACCGTCACCACCGGATGCAGGTCCGTTTCATCCAGGAAGTTCGCCATCCCACTCAGGATGCGGGCCAAACCTCTCAACTAGAAAATCGATCAACAGTCTAGTTTTCGCGGCGAGGAGGCGGTTGTGTGCATTGATCGCGTAGATGCCTAGCTCCTCCGGGGTATGATCTGGGAGGACTATCTGTAAATTCCCCGATCTGATATCTGGACCGTCCAAGAACGTCGGCAGTCTGGTGATGCCTTGACCGGCCAACGCAGCTGTTCTGAGAACATCCCCGTTGTTGGAGCATAACGGGACCAGATGGGCACCGAAATCACTTCACTATCGTTGGTGAGTTGCCATCGCTACAGCAGAGTGGAGTGGCCATCGTCGAGACATTGGTGGTTGACGAGATCGCCGGGAACCAACGGAGCGATGTAGTCGGGCGAAGCCGCCAGCACACGGCGAGTGGCGGCTAGTCTGCGGACAATAAGGCTGGAATCTTAAATCGAGGCGATACGGACGGTCGCATCAACACCTTCCTCGATCGGATCGATGAAACGGTCGTTGAGGCTCAGCTCGACTTTCAGATCCGGAAAGGCCGACATGAATTCGGCGATGGCCGAGCCCAAGTAGCGTGCACCAAACGACATCGGCGCATTGATGTTAAAAACACCACGGGGTTTATCGTGCAGACGTGACACCTGCAATTTCGTTTCCTCGACCTGGGCGATGATTTCTACGCAACACTCATAGTAGGCAAGACCGGCTTCGGTAGTGCTCACCTTGCGTGTGGTGCGTTCGAGAAGCCGCGAGCCGAGTAGCTGCTCCACTCGATAACGCCATAGCGAACACCGAGCACGTGAGGTCAAGATGCCGCCCAACTTCGGCGCAACTGCCGAGCGCAACAACCTTGGTGAATGCCTGCATGGCGTCGATCTTGTCCATGTCTTATTGTATCCGTTTTGGATGCAGACTGAGCTTCATGAGATAGATTGTGCGTGTAGCTGCGTCAACATAAGTTGTATCCTGAGCAACTTGGAGCCCAAGTGATTTCGCCGGATCTATCGGATGAATTGAGGCCCAGAGGAGTAGTCGATGAGCTGGAATCCCGCGATCGAACAGGCCTGCCCTGAATGCGGAGACTTGGACAATATCGAGACCATCATCATTCCGCGCGCACGGGATCTTGGCGGCTTCGAGGTGCGTCGCGCCCTTCCTTCACCGCAGCGTCAGATGGTCGGGCCCTTTATTTTCTTTGATCAGGCGGGACCCGCGGAATTCATCACCGGGAAGGGCATCGATGTGCGGCCGCATCCACACATCGGACTGGCGACGGTCACGTATCTCTATGAAGGCGAATTTCAGCATCGCGACTCGATTGGCACAAACCAGATGATCTATCCGGGCGAAGTGAATTGGATGATCGCTGGCAACGGCGTCACCCACTCGGAGCGAACCAGCGCCGCCACGCGGACGCGCCCTCACAAGCTGTTTGGAATCCAAACGTGGGTTGCGCTTCCAGACGAGCAAGAGGACAGTGAAGCGGCATTCGAACACCATGGCAAGCAGGCGCTGCCGTATCTTGAAAGCGAGGGCAAACGAGTCCGTCTGATCATCGGCAATGCTTACGGAGAGCGGGCACCCGTCAAGACGTTTTCGGAGATGTTCTATGTCGATGCCGTCCTGGAGGCTGGAACCCTCTTGCCGCTTCCTGACAATCACGAAGACCGTGGCATCTACGTCGTGCAGGGCTCGGTTGAAATCAGCGGCGATGAGTTTGAAAGTGGACGGATGATGGTGTTCCGACCTGGAGATCCGATTACCGTGAAAGCTGGACCGACCGGTGCAAGGTTGATCCTGCTGGGTGGTGAGACGCTCGGAGGGCCGCGGTATATCTGGTGGAATTTCGTGGCGTCATCCAAAGACAAGATCGATCACGCGAAAGAAGCTTGGCAGAAGGGTGATTTCCAGCGTGGACGCTTTCAACTTCCACCTGGGGATACAGATGAATACATCCCCCTGCCTGAGGCACGCTAGCCACATGGATTGACATCGGACCACTGAGGCTCATGAAGGTGGTCCGGCTTCCTCAACCGTGGCCGGCGTGGGCCTTTGCACGCTCTCGCCTGGTATGCCGAGACAACCGATGAGGGAGAAGAGCCGTCGTCTACCATGCCGCCTGCAAAATTGAATGAAGTTTTCGCTTGGATAGCCAAACCGCCAGGAAGCGGACTACACTTTTGGCGACCTACCATATTTCCCACGGATCACTATGACCCTGCCGAACATCCTCACGTCAACAGAAGCCGCCTTGTTCCTCGACTTCGACGGAACACTTGTCGAAATCGCTGAGCATCCCGAAGCCGTCGTCCTCCGCGACGCAACGCGGCGCGTTCTTGGCGTTTTGTCGGAGAAGCTTGACGGCGCGCTGGCGATTGTCACTGGACGGGAAATCGCGGCCATCGACCGCTTCCTGGCACCGCTGCGGCTGCCTGTGGCTGGTGTTCACGGTTTGGCTCGGCGGGACGCGACAGGACGTCTTCTACCTGCGCCCGACACTTGCGAATTCGTGGCGCTCGCCGCCGAACGCCTGCAGACGCTGGTCGACGCGGAAGATGGCCTCATGCTGGAACGCAAGACTGGGAGCCTCGCCTTGCACTATCGCGCGCGCCCCGAACTCGAAGGCGCTTGCCTTACGGCGTTTGAAAGTGCCGTCGACGGTGCGCCCGGGATCGAACTCAAACGTGGCAAGATGGTCCTTGAGGCAAAACCTGCCGGCGCGGATAAGGGCACAGCGCTCGTCGATTTCATGTCGGAACATCCATTTCTCGGCCGCACGCCTGTGTTTGCCGGCGATGATGTGACGGATGAAGATGCGTTCCGACAGGTCAACAGCCTTGAGGGCATTTCGATCAAGGTCGGCAAGGGTCCGACGCTTGCCCGATACAGGGCAAGCGACACCGCGGAGTTCCTGTGCTGGCTAGAACAAAGCGCTCAGCGCCTTGGTGTGGAGGGAATAATTTGAGCGGACTGGATCTTGGCCTAGTCGGCAACTGCTGTATCGGAGCCCTTGTCGACAAGTACGGGCGCATTGTGTGGTGCTGCTTTCCGCGCTTTGACGGCGACCCGGTTTTCCATGGATTGCTGAGCTGCAAAGCCGAGGGGCCCGAAGGTGTGAAGCAAGATGAAGGCATCTTCGCCATCGAGCTCGACGATCTTGTGACCAGCTCGCAAACCTATCTGCCCAACACGGCCGTGCTGAAAACGGTACTTGAGGGCCGGTCCGGCTCGGTTGAGATCATTGATTTCGTGCCACGTTTCAAATGGCGCGAGCGTTCTTTCAGGCCTCAGATGCTGGTGCGGCGAGTGCGGCCGTTGTCCGGCAGTCCTCGTATCACGATTAAGGTACGGCCGCGGTTCGATAACGGCGCCTCAACGCCCACGCAAACCTTCGGTTCGAACCACATCCGGTACAGTGGGGATGCACAGACACTGCGGCTAACGACGGATGCCGCCATCGACTATGTGCGCAATGAAACCCCATTCATTCTCGACGATGGGATAAATTTGGTTTTTGGCCCCGATGAAACGCTGAGTGAAGGCGTTTATCAGACAGCCAAAAATTTCGAAGAACGGACAACCACTTACTGGCGCAACTGGTCACACCGTCTGGCCTTACCTTTTGAATGGCAGGAAGCGGTAACACGGGCAGCAATCACGCTGAAGCTTTGCAGCTATGAGCCAACCGGAGCGGTTGTGGCGGCAATGACAACCAGCATCCCCGAAGCTGCAAACTCGGGCCGAAACTGGGACTACCGGTTTTGTTGGGTGCGAGACGCTTTCTTCGTCGTACGGGCGCTGAATTCGTTAGCCGCTGTGCGGACGATGGAACTTTACGTGCGCTGGATCACGAATGTCGTGGCCATGACGGAAGGCGGGCGTATCCAGCCCGTCTACGGCATCGGACTGGAAGCGCAACTCACTGAAGGCGTCGCTGAA
>DAOUZE010000149.1 GCA_030665765.1 Filomicrobium sp. | reverse complement strand
ACCTACAAAGAGTACCGCCAGCACTTCGAAAAGGATCGCGCGCTCGTTCGCCGCTTCCAAAAAATCGATGTCAAGGAACCGACGGTCGAGGACGCTGTTGAGATCCTCAAGGGCCTCAAGCCCTACTTCGAGGAATTCCACCAGCTCAAGTACACCAACGAAGCCGTGCGAGCGGCCGTCGAGCTGTCGGCCAAGTACATCAACGATCGCAAGTTGCCCGATAAAGCCATCGACGTGATTGATGAAACCGGCGCATCTCAGATGTTGGTGCCGGAGGAAAAACGCAAAAAGCGCATCACGACCAAGGAAGTCGAGGCGACCGTCGCGACCATGGCGCGGATTCCGCCAAAGACGGTCACCAAGTCCGATGCGGAAGTCCTCTCCAACTTGGAGAAGGATTTGAAACGTCTCGTCTTCGGTCAAAACGAAGCGATCGTTGCACTGTCGAGTGCCATCAAACTATCGCGTGCTGGTCTGCGTGAGCCCGAAAAGCCGATCGGCTGCTACCTGTTCACCGGTCCGACCGGCGTCGGCAAGACTGAGGTTGCCAAGCAGCTAGCCAATCTGATGGGCGTGGAGTTGTTGCGCTTTGATATGTCCGAGTACATGGAAAAGCACACGGTCTCGCGTTTGATCGGCGCGCCGCCAGGTTACGTCGGCTTTGATCAGGGCGGGCTTCTCACCGACGGTATCGACCAGCATCCGCATTCAGTGCTGCTCCTCGATGAGATTGAGAAGGCGCATCCCGACCTCTTCAACATACTCTTGCAGGTCATGGACCACGGTAAGCTGACCGACCACAACGGCAAGTCCGTCGACTTCCGCAACGTCATTCTCATCATGACGTCGAACGCCGGCGCCAGCATGATGGCCAAGGCCCCGATCGGCTTCAACCGCATCAAGCGTGAGGGCGATGATACCGAAGCTATCAACAAGCTGTTCACACCGGAGTTCCGCAACAGGCTCGACGCCGTCATACCGTTCGCGGGATTGTCGGCCGACGTTATCGAGAAGGTTGTCGAGAAGTTCGTCTTCCAGCTGGAAGCCCAACTTGCCGATCGCGGTGTGACCATCGAACTAAGCCCCGAGGCAAGCAAGTGGATCGGCGCAAAGGGCTATGACGAGAAGTTCGGCGCGCGTCCGCTGGCCCGCGTCATTCAAGAACACATCAAAAAACCGCTCGCCGAGGAGCTGCTTTTCGGCAGCCTCGAACACGGGGGCACCGTAAAGGTCGTCGTCGAGGGCGAGGAGGACGATCGCCGGCTCGATTTCGAGTATCTACCCGCCGATCCCTCCAGCAAGAAGCCTGAATCAGTCGATGATGGTTCCGATGAGGTTGGTGACAACATCGATGAAGATGAGCCTCAGGCCGCGCTTGTTTCAGCTTCGCCGCGCAAAGCTCTGCCAAGCCCCAAGGGCAAGAAAGATAAACCATCCGGCAAGGGGGGCGGCAGCGGTTCTGGTGCCGTTCCGGGTGTCCCGCGCAAGAAGCGGGACTGACCGGACACACGAACCGGTATGTTATTAAGAGGTGGGGCCTGCTCCGCCTCTTCTTTTTTCAAAAAACGTTTCGGCATGCGTCTTGGTTGCTTTGCCTCCTGTTGGGCAAAGTGCGACCTTGCCGCGCGTGCGCATTCGGGCTGTGATACGGCTGTCGAATAGATCGCGGAAAAAACGGAGAAAATGCATCCATGGGAACGATCGCCCTGAACTACGGAGAGAACCCACAACAACGCGGTTTCGTGACGGTCGATGCTGGCAGTCAAGATCCACTGGCTATAACGCGGTTCACGACGCCCGAGGGCACTCCGGTTTTAAGTGATGCAGCCTCCATGAGCTGGTCGACCCTGAAGGAGTTTGACACGTCGCTGGAAGTCATCACGCGGGTCGCTGCCGCCTATGAGGCGAACATCGGCGAGGTCCCCAAGATGGCGATGCTGACAACGCATGGCTGTCCGCTTTCGGCCGTCATCGGCACATCCGATAGCGTCATCAAGCTCGCAATAGAGAACGAATTTCGTTCCACGTTCGGTTCGTTTCTGGTGACCAACGTCGATATCACCGAACAGACAGCCTACAAGATCCGCCAGTGGATGGGACAGGACCGGCCCTTCCTTGGCATCGCCGCGCCGCTGATCGAGCCGGCCGCCGCCGCCTACTTTGTCCGGCGCAGAGGCAAATGCCATCTATTGGCCAATCCGGAGCTACGCAACCTCGGCCGGCATGCGCTGCGCCAGGAATTGATCAGCCACGCCATCCGCGGCGCCACGGTCTCCCAGCAACCCAACCCGTTCGTGCCCACCCTGCCAGCCGAGTGGGACACGGCGCTGAAAGCGGATATGTGCCTGGCCTGGGGCGTGTGTGCCGCAAGTCCGTCGAGCTGCATCAGCGTCGTCAAGGACAACATGCTAATTGCCAACGCCGCCGGTCACGTACAGCGGGTTACCGCGAGCGAGAACGTGGTTCAGCACGCCAAGCTGACACAGCGCACGCAAATGCTCAATGGAGCCGCTGTCTGCAGCGACTCCTATTTCTCCTTTGCCGACGCCCTTGATCACTTGGCCCGCAGCAAGGTCAAGGCGGTTTTTGCCACGAGCGGTTCAGTCCATGACAATGCGATACGCGCTCACGCCGAAAAGTTCGACATACTTTTCCACACCGTGCCCGATCGCGAGGGCCGGATCTTCTACGGTCACTGAAGGGCGTGGACCAGGAGACAGGCAATAAAGCCGAAGGCGTCGAGAGTAACACTCAGGGACACGGCTCCCGTACCTTTGTGAATGGCCTGCGCGTCGCGCTTTCGACGCCTGGCGCGATCCTTCTTGCCAGTGCCGCTGGGTTCGGCGCGCTCGCAAACGATGCAGGCATGTCGCAGTTCAACGCCATCTTCATGATGGCGGTCTTCTTCGCGCTGCCGGCGCAAGTGGTGATGATGGACCAGCTCGCGCGTGGAGGGTCCATCATCGGCGGCGCTCTTGCCGTCGCGCTCACTGGTGTGCGCCTCGTTCCCATGATGGTAACGATCATGCCCTGGCTGACCGGGGCTCGAACGGCGTTGTGGCAGCGCTTGACGGCGGCGCACTTCGTCGCCATTACCGCCTGGTTTGAAGGTATGCGCCTCCTGCCGAAGCTGCCGGACTCGCAGCGTATGACGATGTTTCTTGGCATCGGCACCGGTATGGTCACGGCCACACTAATTGGGACCGTTCTCGGTTTTGGGCTGGCCGGCTCGGTGCCTCCTGCGATCTCAGCGTGCTTACTGTTCCTGACACCTATCTATTTCTTCTTGTCTTTGATGGCCGCTGCCCGCCTGACCGTGGACTGGCTGGCCATAGTCATCGGGGCCCTGCTGGGCCCTCCGCTTTACATGCTGACACCGGGTTTGGACCTTCTTTTTACCGGGCTCATTGGCGGGTCGGCGGCCTACGTCGCAGGCAAGCAATATGATGGTTTTTTCGAGGATGATGAATGAGCGACGACTTGCTGACCTCATTTGAAGGCACACTGCTGTTGTTGGTCATCGCGCTGGTGGCACACGAGCCTTTTCGCTGGCTCGGGCTCTATCTCGGCCACGGACTTGATGCCCAAAGTGAAATCTTCGCGTGGGTTCGAGCCGTCTCGACGGCCTTGGTCGCGGGTCTTGTTACGCGCCTTGTGATGTTTCCTGTTGGTGCTCTTTCAGAAGTACCGTTGATGATCCGCTTTATTGCTTTTGCCGCGGGCATTGCGATTTACTTGGGCACACAACGGCACCTTGGCGCCGGGGTTTTTGGTTCGGCCACCGTTCTGCTGAGCATGCAGCTGATCATGCAATGATGACGGGCGCCTTGCCGCGGCAAGTTCCTCGCTCCGCCTCATCGACAAGGAACAGCGCGACGTCGGCACGGCGCACCGGCCCAACTTTCCAATCCTCAGGCTTTTCAAGCACCTGATAGAGCCCTGTGGCGCGGCCGTCCCTGAGTAGCCCCGGACGCACCAGTGTCCAATCGAGCCCCGAACTGCGGACAATCTGCTCCTGCACATCCTTGTCGTCGTAGATCCGCCTGAGGCTAAACGTGAAAGCAAGCCTGTAGGCTATCCCGAGATGTTGACGGCTATCTCCCGCGCCAATGCCCGTAACGCAGATGAGTCGTTTTACTCCCTCCGCAACCATCGCATCGACAAGAACGCGCGTGGCTTCGGAAAAAAGCCGCGTCCCTTGCAGTATGGTGTCCGGATTGATCGTTGCCCCAAGAGTCTGGATGACGATGTCCACCCCGGCCAGCGCACTTCTTACATCGCCCGCCTCGAGCGCATCGCCGGTCAGCTTCTCTAGCTTCGCGTTTTCGATCGTAACGCTGTCTGCCGACCTCGCAAATGCACGCACCTCGTGCCCAGCCTCAAGCGCGGCTCTCACCGTTTCAAGCCCGATGCCGCGGCTCGCCCCCAAAATGAGAATTTTGGACATGACTGAAATCCTTTCCGGCTACCCGCAATTGAATACGAACCTGAAGCCGGACCGGTCAGCCCGCTTCGCTCAGTTAAGAGCTGCCAGCGCAGAGCGCAGTTTCTCCGCGTTGGCGGCCAAGACTTCGGGCTCCTCCATTCCACGGCCATGCGAGTGCAGCGGCGTACCCTCGTATCGCGGAATGACGTGAAAGTGCAGATGGAAGACGGTCTGTCCTCCGGCGGCTTCATTGAACTGCATCACCGAAACGCCATCCGCATCGAATGCCCGCTTGGCGGCAGTTGCGATCCGCTGCAACAAGGGAATGACCACTGCAAGCACTGCCGGATCGGCATCAAACAGGTTCCGCGATGGTGCCTTCGGCACAATCAGCACGTGCCCTGCCGATTGCGGCATCACATCCATGAAGACAAGGGCGTTGTCATCCTCGTAGACCCTGTGACAGGGAATTTCGCCGCGCAGAATTTTGGCAAAGATGTTATCAGCGTCATAGCTGGCGCTCACGGTAGGCCTCCCTGTTATCCAAGTTTGCGGTACTCACCAATGCAGAGTGGGCGGGTGATGGAATTGCAAATTGCATAGTACAAGCCCGGCGGCAGCTATCTCGGCTTGCAGCGCGAAGGTCAATCCCCTTCTTGCTGCCCCTTTTCTTTTTTGAACGGAGCGAGGTCGAGTAGGGCGTGCTTGGTGCGTTCCACATGATGACGTTCGACTTTGAGAAACCGTTCCACTGCATCCCATAGTCCCCGGTCGGCAAACCAGTGCAACGAATAGGTTGTTTGCGGGACATATCCGCGAGCCAACTTATGCTGGCCTTGGGCGCCGGCCTCTACACGCGGCAGGCCGTGCGCGATGGCGTAGTCGATGGCCTGATAATAGCAAATCTCAAAGTGCAAGAACGGGTGGTGCTCAATTGCGCCCCAATAGCGCCCATAAAGACAGTCGCCACCGATCAAATTGAGCGCCCCGGCGATGTAGTAGCCATCGCGCTTGGCGAAAACCAACAGGCAGCAATCGGCCATACGTTGGCCGAGCTCGGAGAAGAACTCTCGATTGAGGTAGGGGTCGCCCCATTTTCGTGAACCAGTGTCGACGTAGAACCGGTAAAATGCATCCCAATGCTCATCCGTGATGTCTGAGCCGGTGACATGCTCGATAACAATGCCAGCCTCTAAGGCCTGGGCGCGTTCCTTCCGCAACGCCTTGCGTTTGCGTGAGGTAAGCGTGTCAAGAAAGTCCTGAAACGATCCGTAGCCCGGGTTGGTGAAGTGGAATTGCTGATCTGTACGTTTAAGGAGCCCAAATTCACCTAGCCTGCGCCACGGGGCCACTTCCAAAAACGTGATGTGAAATGAGGAAATACCGTGTCGCTTGGAGACTTCGACAGCCGCAGCCGCAAGTAGTCGCTCGTGTTTTTCAGCGTCGCGGTCCTGACGGACCAAGACGCGCGGGCCGGGCACTGGTGTGAACGGCACGGAGACCTGCAGTTTGGGATAATAATTGCCACCCGCCCGCTCGTAGGCGTCGGCCCAGCCGTAGTCGAAGACGAATTCGCCTTGACTGTGTGATTTAAGATAGGCCGGCATGATGCCCGCGATGCCGCCATCCGAATCCTCGAGAATCAGATGCTGCGGCAGCCACCCGGCATCCGCGTTGACGCACCCCGTAGTCTCAAGTGCTTCAAGGAAATCGTGCGTGACGAAGGGATTAAAGCGTTTCGAATCAGGATTGGCATAAGCATCGAACGTCGCCGCATCGATTTTCTTGAGACTGTCGACGACACGGACCGTGAGGGTCCCATCTTTTCCGCGCGTCCCCGCGGTCTCGTCCTCCGGGGTAATGTCCTGGTCTTGCTCGGTCATGAGAAGCCTGAGCTGTCACACAATATCAATAAGCTTACGCCAGAGGCGCAGAAACGATCAGACCGAGTGCCGAAGAATCCCACTGGCCCTAGTCGAGATAATACTAGCTTCACGATTTGATTTGTGGACGCGGCGTCAACATTACAACAGGAGCGAAACTCACTTCCTTCATTCGGCCTGTTGCATCGACCGCCCGTGGATGGAAGAGTACTCCGCAATCGGACCGGGTAGAGCACGGGAGCTGTTCCCGGTTTGAAGAGCCACTTTGTTGATTAGGGCGTGTGTTTGCCGTCGTATTCGACCGATGGCATCAACAATCTTTGCCGGCGGGAGCTATCGCAATGCGGTTCAGTACCTTCGGGATCGTCGCAGCCACATTTGCCGCTGGCGTTTATGGCTATTCCTCAATGTTTTCGGTCGCCGACAATCGCCAAGCGGCGGTTGGTCCAGCTGGCTGGACCACCTTTGTCGACAGACGCCAGATCGTCCAGTCTTCCCCCCATCACCTGGATGGCGAATCCACGCAAGAAATCAGAGTGATAAATGCGGAGCAGACCGTTGTGGTCGGACACTCCGGTCCCGTGTGGGCTCGTCCACTCGAGCGCCGGGTCGCAAGCCTTGGCAACAGTCGTTTGGCACCTACCTTATCGCCCTCGGTAGTCCATCCGCCGAAGCAAGCCGCACTCAATAACCTCCCGCCACTTCCCGTGCGTGGTCCTGCCGGGTCAAACGGGGCTCCGAACGGGTCGGCATTTCGTAAGGCTACAAAAGAGCAAAACGTCGTTGTCGTGTTGCCGGAGCGCAAGGCCTTGCCGGTCGCTAAGTCAGGACGGAACCCGATGCGCGAAGGCCTTCATCAGAAGGTTGCGTCAGCTCCTAGAGAAAAGCCGTCCTTCGATACCTTTACCAGGAGTTCGCTTGGTGGGCCACCAGTCGCTGATCGCCCTGCCGGCATCACCACAGGGTCCATCGCGCGCCCGGCATGGCTCTTAAAGAAAGCAGCCCCGCAACCACCAAAGACGCAATTCACAAAGCTTGCAGACGATCCTCCGCGAAGTGCCGCCACGATCAGTGCGTCTGAAGCCGCCGTCTACCACAAGCGCGTCATTCGGACGCCTCGACGCTTGACCTCCATCGATGCGGCGGAGACACCTCTCCCGCCTTCACAGCAGTACATTAACGAGCAGCTGCCGCCGGCACGGGGACCGCCATTAGAGGCAACCGACGAGACGTGGATAAGCGAAAGCCGCACAATCAAAGCTCGTAAGGATGCCGCCGCACGCCGCAAGGCGCACGCACGCCGAATCCAACGCACACGTCGGGCCCAGCGGCTGGATCGTCGTACCATGCAACGCCAACGCGCCGGCGCAAGGCGGCTCCACGCCCGCAAGCGCAGGAGTGTCAGACGGCCACGCCACGTTCGGCGGCGGGGCGGTCGTAATTACCGAAAGTTCCAAGCCTGGCGAAACCGGACGATCGCGAATCAGCTGCGTCTCCGCCGCCGTGTCCGCGGTATCTACTGATAACCGCCCGCCGAGTAGTAAAGCAGCTCGACAATCGCACGTGTCAGGACCGGCCTAGGTCGCAGTGACCTCGATAATCGCATCGATTTCTACAGCGCAGCCAGCAGGCAAACCAGAGACCCCGAATGCCGCCCGCGTGTGCTTGCCGGCGTCACCCAGCACGTCCACCATGAGGTCGGATGCGCCGTTTATGACCAGTGGATGATCCGTGAAGTCTGGTGACGCATTGACATATCCTGTTAGCCGCACGACGTGTACAATGCGGTCGAGCCGGCCCAGTGCGGCATGTGCCTGAGCCAGGATATTCAAGGCGCAC
Organism: Filomicrobium sp.; assembly: GCA_030665765.1. Lineage (GTDB taxonomy): Bacteria > Pseudomonadota > Alphaproteobacteria > Rhizobiales > Hyphomicrobiaceae > Filomicrobium. Next base: position 62 of record DAOUZE010000149.1, on the reverse strand, counting down.
AGCTTGGCGGCCTCGCGGCCCTGATCGACGGTGAGGTCGGATCCCAACCGGCCCGACAGGAT
>DAOUZE010000208.1 GCA_030665765.1 Filomicrobium sp. | reverse complement strand
GAAACGATTGCGCCTGTGATAACGCTGAACCGTGGCGCGATACATTCCGTCCACGCGCTCGGAAATTAGGTCGAGGCGATGTAACGGCAATTCGCTGTCCTGATCGACTTGCGCCAGCCGCGCCGAGATAGAGTTCAAATCGCTGACCGTTTCGCTGCGCCATTGATCCATGGCACCGGCCAGCGTGTGCTGATTGGTATTCAGCTTGACGATTGCTTCATGCACTTCGCCGAGCTCCTGAACGGATGTCTCACGGCTCTCGGCAGCCGACTGGCCTTGCTGGATCAGCATCGTCTCCAGGATTTCCAGCTTCTTTGCCTGTTCCGCGCGGCTGGCATGCCCCTCTTGAACTAGCTGCGCCAGTGCTTGCGTCAGATGCTGCGACGTCGTCTTTACCTCACCGCCAACGGCATGCGTTTGGTGCAGAACTCTATCGCGATCGGCTGACTGCGCCTGCTGGATGCCGGACAAGCGGTTGACGAGCGCGTGTTCCAAGGCTTCCAAACGTGCTGTCACCGCCTCGACAGACTGCTGCCCATCGCTCGATCCAAGCAACGCCGTCTCGATGTCGGAAAGACGGCTTTCAATTGGGACAAGGTCGATGACACCGCCAGCCTTCTCCCGCATCACGACTTCCAAGTGGCGCAACCTCTCATCAACCTCCCCGGCGACACGATCGCAGACAAGGGTGACCGAGGCATCCCCGGCGGCGCGGTCATCGCGAATCATTATCTCTATCTTGTCGAGACGCGCATCGAGCGGTGACAGATCGATCCCGCCACTGGCGTAGGCCGACTCTAGTCGCGTCTCAAGTGTCTCGAGGCGGCCAGCAAGCCTTGACGCCTGCCGTGTCAGACCCTCAAGTTTCGCTGTCAGCGAAAGCTCGAGGCCCGCGAGCCTATCAGCCGTCTGCTGCAGAACTTGACCGTCGCTTCCACGGCCACCAGAAACCAAACTCTCGAGCGATATGAACCTACCCGACATATCGTCAGCAAAACGACCGGTATCGTCACGCAGCGCCATGACCATCTTTTCCAATGCGATAAGCCGGGAGTTCTGCAGCATATCCGTATGGCTCTGCATCATTCCTTGTCGATAATTCTGGGCGTCAGCGAGAGCATAGTCATCATAGTAGGTCGCCCTCACCGGACGACGCATTGGCTCAATCGGTGTTGCGCCGACAAAGGCGCTGTTGGGCCGCGGCTGATAAAGCTTCGCTTTACTGGACTGCTCGCCAGCCAACGCAGGCATATTGTGGTGCAACAGCTGCAGTCCTGGAAGGTCCGGTTTCTCTTCCGTGAAAACATGCAGTAGATCCGAAACGCTCGCTGCTCGATTGCGCGCGGAAGCGTAATGGGCGGCCTGCTTTAGGGCTTGTTCGAAGGACGGCGATCGACGCGGAGTTGTCTGACCGTTGGTCGGAGCGATCGGAATTTCACTGGCGATGTACAATCCCGCTTCTCGTCGCAAACTGGCATCGCGAATATCATGCTTTTCCAAAACTTCCGCAGCTTCATCGATCCGCGTCAACGCATACAGGAGATGCTCAATTCGAACGTCGCCAGAGCGATGCGCCATCGCGACATCGTACGCGTGATTGCAACACGCCATCAGCGTATCATCGACCCATATCGGGGAGCGCCCTTCCAAGGCATCATTGAATTCGCGAGGACCACTGTGCGGCGGCTCTAATACTCCTCGCTCGCTTCCACTGCGGTATCGCGGGGTGCGCAGATCCAGATCCCCACCTCGATAGCTCATCTTGTTCACTCCTTTGCGCGATACAAACGCATCACAGGCCAGCCGCGGCAGCGTGCTCCGCGGGCGCCTGTTCAACCCCTCATGGTTCGGACACCGTCCGGGCTTACCCACATGCGATACAGAATTACAAGACCCGACACATTGACCGCTGCAAGAGTAACTTTCCAAAGCCTTTACACGAGAGATTGCGTATGACTTAGCCACCGTTGGTCAATATTCTAAAATTTCTGCATATCAAATACTTACCTCATTGGAGAAACATTTGTTGTGACGAAACGACATGCCTTGGCTTGTGGCGCCCATGCGAATTAAGTTGCAGCAACACCAATCTAGAACAATGTACCCTGAACCGGCTGCTGCACCTCTGGCTGGTCATTGTGCGGATTATTGAGTTCCCGCGAAACGGCGATGATCTCGAGAGAACCATCTGGCGCAGGACACATGACCTTGACGATATCCACCGCCGATCCAGAGCTGCAATCGAGCCAAGCCTCGTAATCGTCTGGCGGCAAAATCACCGGCATGCGGTGGTGAACGCTGACCATTTCCACATTGGCGTTGATGGTCAAGATCGCCATCGTCTCGATTTCACTGCCATCGGCACCAAGCCAATGCTCCCAGAGCCCTGCCAAGCCCATTATTTCGCTGGAGCGCAATCGGATCATATGCGGCTGTTTGCAGCCTGGCTTCCCGGTCCATTCATAGAACCCATCAGCGGGAACAATGCAGCGTCGATGCCGCAACGAGCCACGAAAAGACGCTTTCTCCGCCGCGGTTTCCGATCGTGCATTGATGAGTGTTGAGAATTTCGACGGATCCTTCGCCCATGACGGTATCAGCCCCCAACGCACCAGCGCCAACTCCCGCGCGCCAGAGTAATCCCTGCGGACAATCGCCACGGGCTGCGATGGCGCAATATTGTAGCGAGGCGGAAAGTTGTGCGCGTTGAAATACCGAAACGTCTCGCGCACGGCTTCGGGCCGCGAAGTTAGAGTGTAGCGAGAACACATGGCAGTTGTGATCCATGAAGATGCGCTGAAGGATCATGACGCGGCACCGGCCACGCCCGCGGACTTTGCCATCCTGGCGCTGTGTAAGGAAGCACCACAATGAAGCTTACTCGCCACGGAGCAAGCATGGCCGTGTTTCAAAATGGCAGTATCCTTCTAGTACGGCGAGCCAGGCCGCCGTTAGCCGGACTTTGGAGCCTCCCTGGCGGTAAAATCGAATCCGGTGAGAACGCCACTGAAGCCGCCTGCCGTGAAGTACTTGAGGAAACCGGCATTATTGCCCGAATCATAGGTCAACTTGGCCACAATACAATTGAGCACGAAGAGATTCGGTACGTACTCGACGTCTTTTATGGTCGCCCCCATTCCGGCGCGCTCCAGCCAGGCGACGATGCCGATCGGGCGTGCTGGGTACGGCTCGAAGATCTGCAGAATTACCACCTCACAGCGGGAGTCGAGGACTTGATCCTTGCCGCCGCGGCACTTATGCCCGACAACGGCAAACAAGCTTAAAGGGGCACCAACAAGCACGATAATGATGCGAAAAACGGCCGCGAAAACACTAAGCTACGTGTCAAAGAGGCTTTGCAGAAATGTACCGGCTCTCACCGTGTTTTCGGCGTCGTTGATTCTGTTGACTGCGTCGTTTCCAGCGCCGCAGAGCGCATGGGCCCAGGCAAAACGTCCCTATGACCCACAGATCCTGCGCCTTTCTGAAATCCTTGGCGCCGTCCACTACCTACGTGAACTATGTGGCTCCGGCGACGGCCAACTCTGGCGCGAACAGATGCGCACGTTGATTGGCGCCGAAGGTTCCACGGCACTACGCCGGGCCAGGCTGACGCGCAGCTTCAACAACGGCTACCGCAGCTACAGCCGTACCTATAAGGTCTGCACCGCATCCGCCAAGACCGCGATCGAACGCTTTTTGACCGAGGGCACGGAAATCGCCGAAAAGCTCATAAAGTCGAACCGGTAGGCGCAGCCAATCCCACTTTTATCAACGAGCTAGCTTCATCGTTCCGGGGTGCAACGCGATGCCCGCGGTTTACAATAAATACGTCGCGTAATCCCCCGCCGCGATGCATTGTGCTACTCCAGCAGAGCTTGAAAAGAACCAACAACCAAAAATGGGAGCGGGCATGCAATCCGGCCAATTCCGTCACTCAAACGAGGACAGCCTACTCGCTCTCGATCTCATAGATGCGGCGTGGGACCAAGCCAAGGAAAACGGCGTACCACACGAGTTGATGGCCTACGCAGCTGTGTTTACTGGGATGCGGGATCTAGTTTCCATGTTTGGCGAAACGACTGTAGCCGCAATGGTCAAAAGCCTCGAAACCCGCGTCAAGCAGGGCGAGTTTTCAAATGCGGACAATCCCTTGCATTAACCCTTCGGATCGAGCGCCCGTACGGCGTGGCTGCTGACGTCCGCTACGCCGGCGCCAGTAGTCTCCATGATAAAAACAAATGCGATCTCGCCGATCAGGACCAAACCGAAGGCCACCAGAGCAAGACCGGCAATTCTGTTAATCAGCGCCAATCGTCCGAATGACAGACGGTGGCGCAGCCGGGCGACGACGTAAGACAACCCCACCCACCAGCAAAGGCTTCCGGCCATAACGGCCGCCACCATCAACACTGCTTCAACCGGCCCTGTCACCTTCACGAAAGTGCTGATCCCGCCAAAGATCGCGAACAAGCCAAGAACCGCACCCGGATTGGTAACGGTCAAGAAGAACGTTTTCGGAATGTCCCACAAGTAAGCGTATAAACCGGCGTTACCATTTCCGTTTTGGCTGCTCTCGTCTACCGACGGCGAGGTGACGTACAGCCGCCAACCGAACCCGATCAGAACCAATCCGCCAACGACCTGGATCGCGGTCCGGTGATAATCAATGGCCCCCGTGATCGCCCCCACGCCCATCGCCGCCAGCAATGCCACCAGCCCATCGCCAAGCACCGCACCAAGTCCAGCTGCAACTCCACCCCAAAGGCCCCGCGCAATTGCCCTCTGAATGCAGAGAATATTGACGGGACCAACAGGTGCCGCCACAAGAATGCCGATAATAAATCCAATAGGCAGAACGAGCGGGTTCGGCAGCATGCTCATGGCGTCTCCCCACGCCAGCTAGCTGGACGCTCCAGTGAACAGCCGAACCCTTCGGGTTCCAGATATAAGCCACCGTGGAGGCTCCCCCTGTCGGCATTGCTGCGCTTCACCACCAAATTCCCTGCCATTTTCACAGCCGCAAGTGCTGCTCCCCCTCACCGATACGGCGGCGCGTCGACGGCCGTCGTCAGACCACCGCTCGGAATCATCCGCGCATTGGTAGTCGCGCTGTTCTTCGTTGTCCAATGCCTGAGCGAGCCACCGCCCTTGGCCGCCGAACCCAAGCTCAAGGGCGGTCCAGCTCAGCAAACAGTGCCAGCACCCAAGCGGTCACAGATCGCCGATTTGCCGATTCCTGTCCAGGAAATGCGTGACGCCATTCTCATCGCGGTAGCCAGTGGGGATATTGAAGAACTGCGGACGCCGATTGAATGGAACGAACTTCGCCCCGAATTTGAAATTCCACCCGATCAGGATCCGATCGAATATTGGCGCAAGACATCCAAGGACGGAGCCGGTCGGGAAATCTTGGCGATCCTCGGCAATCTCCTTGCTGGCGCGCCGGCCAAATTGCCGATTGGGCCCGATCTAGAAAACAATGACGTTTTCGTGTGGCCCTACCTGTCGGAATTACCACCCAACACGTTATCGCCATCGCAGGAAGTCGAACTCTTTCGCATGATGCCGCCTGACGTTGCTACGAGCATGCGCACAAGCAAACATTGGACATGGTACCGGCTTGCGATAGCAGCCGACGGAACCTGGCACATCTTCTCGAAGCCATCAAAAAAGCGCTAATTCTCAATTGCCGTTACCGGAAAGCCACGAGCGCGCACTGGATTTGCACGCCAGCTAGGAAACATGGCTGCACTATCCCGGAAACCACATCCTTATCAATCGAATTCATTGAACGCTTTGGGAAGGGAGATGTACCCCAGATCGGCAAGGCCATCGCGACAGCCGACCGCCATGAAGCAGGGGCCTGCATAAACGCCCGAATATCCAGCCGCGGCTTCGAGACTGAAATCTGACCCGGGTGTAGCAGGCGGGATCACCAACGACAAAGACAGCGTCAATCTGGCGATCCCGCGCAATCACGTGAGCTCTCGTGATCATCGCTGAACCAAGCTCGTGGCGCTGGAACTCAAGTCGCACGCCGACCGGCGCGAGTGCCAAAGCACGCACAGGTCACGCGAGGCGAGAAAGCAGGGCCTACCCAACAATCCTGCTATCGCATTCCCCAACAAGTACAATGATCGCACTACCGGACTGCCGCAGCGAATTGACAAGATCAGCTTCGGCGAATTACCTGAACTCAGCCTTAATCATGTCCCGAATGGCTTGATAGTGAGAGGGTTGTTCGAACCGGCAACTAAACAACGCGACATTCACCGGCTCGCATGCAAAACAATTAACTCCGCCCTAGCTTAATACGTACTCCAGGTGCCGGTCGCTCAAGCAGCACTTCGTGCCGGAAACGGAACAGTTTCGCTGGTCGTCCGCCTGTGCGGGTTTTAACGTCCCCCGTCGGCTCAACCAAACCGGCGCTTTCAACCAAACGCCGGAAGTTCTGTTTGTGGAGATGCGGACCGAGGATTGCCTCAACGTGCTTTTGCAGCTCGAACAAGGTGAAT
>DAOUZE010000050.1 GCA_030665765.1 Filomicrobium sp. | reverse complement strand
ATGACGTCACAGCGATCGACGTCGCGACTCTAAGGCCGGTAAAGTCGATCACCGTAGGGCGTTACCCTTGGGGCGTCGCGTTGAAACGAATCCAATGATACCGAGCAGGTGGAAACTAAGATATTGCGTCGCAGCCGCCAGCAGCCTTGCGATCGCAGCAGCAGCCGACTTAATGCCCACATCCGCCGCCGACAGCGATTTCGACGCGGCGACCGGATACCGTATTTCCCGCTATCGGGCAGCCTTACCCGAGACGGTTCCAGGCGGAACGCGCCTATATACCGAGGACGTAGAAAAGCTCTTCAAAAAAGGCAATGTCGTTTTCGTCGACGTCATGCCGTCCACCGGCGCCGGTTACGATCCGGAGACAGGCAAGTGGCGTCTACGCAAATCCCGCAAGAACATTCCTGGCTCTACTTGGTTGCCCGACGTCGGCCGCGGAAAGTTGAATGATACGTTGACCCGCTATTTTCAAGAAAACCTCGCGCGGATTTCCGATGGCGACAAGTCCCGAGCCATGCTGTTCTACTGCCAATCCGATTGCTGGATGGCCTGGAACGCTATCAGGCGTGCAAGCAAACTGGGTTACACGCAGCTCTATTGGTACCCGGAAGGCACGGATGGATGGGCGGATTGGGACAATCCAATCGAACCCTCACAGCCAGTAACCGTCACCATCAAACCCACTCATGTTGACCAGTAAAGACCGCGCACTACCCTGCAAGGACCGCCCCACCCGGTTGAGATAGCCAGCAAATTGGCGCTCGAGGAGTTGCACATGATCCAGCCTTCAAATTCGAGGGGTTACTTGCTGGCAGTGCTGTTCGCCAGCTTGACCGCGGCGGTGATCGTCGTCTGCCAAACCGCCGCCAGTTCAGACGTCGCTAAACTTCGAGGCAACAAAACCATCTACCTGGTCGACGCCAACGGCAAAGAATACCCGATCGGCAAGGTCGCGTTTTCCGGAGATAAAGACGGCGCAACAGACATATCCGTCGAACTTGACGAAGGCCGGTTTGCTGAGAAGTTCCTCTCAATGCGTCCATTCCGATGTATCGACGGCGCCAAACAGACTGTTTGTTATCTGCCGTATCCGTATTCCTTGAAAGACCGCATCACTTCAAATGATCTGAGCGACCTCGAGTACCGCCTGCTTTTTCTTCACAAAGGTCCGACGGACTACGGCATCGATGCCTGGAACGGCATTTACTATAAACTGACTATTTCCGACCAGGGCCACGTCAATGGAGCGCTTCACGAGGCCGATTTCAACGTTCTCGCCGTGCCGCCAGAAAAGTCCTTCACCCGTCCCATAGGCGCGGCTGACCTGGAAGAAGGCGAGCCAGGGCGCCATCGGTTCCCAAAGCTGATTATTCACTAGCGTCAGAGAGTTACACGTCATCGCCACAGTTGGCCTATAACATACTTAACATCTAGCCATAGCCGGGGCTTCGCACTGTCCGTTACGAGGCCAATGTGCTATGTTCCGTCAACATGTTCCCTAAGGAACAGCGCGGCCCTGCCGCTGCAGCTTGTTTACCGTCTGTTCATCTGCACTTTGACAGGATGGGCCTAAGATTCCCGCGCAGTACGCGGGCCCGATCAGCGAACAGATCAGGATTTGGGGTTAATCATGACAACTTGGCCAACTCGGACCGAGTATCGATTGGCATCGATACCACTCCTCGTGGCGGTAGCACTCAGCAGTGCGGCCGCCGAAGAGGGCAAGAACGAACCGACCGTCGACATCGCGGCCCTTGCAGAGTCGGTTACTCTCGATCCCAAGCTTTCCCGTTGTACTGTGTCCAAGGAGCGCACGGGCGATGGCCTTCAAAACCTGATGAAGGCACTCAAGGACGGCAAACCACCCGTCGTGGCCCGTGCCATGCATCGCTGGAAACAAAAACGCATGTCAGGCGAAACTCGCCGGAGCCCCAAATTCATATTCGGCAGCAAGATCGGATCCGACAAGGAAGCCAAGCTGGCCATTATGAGCGATCAGTACGACTCGCTTGCGTGGGGCCCGGCATTCGACAAGACAGGCGGCAGGAAGCTCTACGAAAAGCTCGGCAAGTCGGTCGATTGCAAGTGCGACACCCCGCTGAATGGGCAGCTTGATCCACTGCTGAGCGGCTTGCGCCAAGCGCTCAAAGTCACTGGCAAGCCTGAGTTGATCTCGTGGGGTGAGAAATTCCCGGCTCACGATCTAGCAGCCGTGGCCCAGAACGTAATCGCCACACAGGAACCTCAGGAAGGCGAGATCTCGGAAGGGGTCAAGCTAGAGGTTGGCCTCCAGACCTTCGCCACACGGCAACTCTTTGGTTACATGCATCCCGTCTACGATCCGGATTCAAACGCGCTGTCGTGCCAGAAGCTTGAAGATTCGGTTCCGATTTCCACCGAGTTCCAGCTTTACGTGGCGCTGACCGGTTTGGAAGAAGCCGACGAGGCCGAACTTGCCAACGCCTTCGACGGGGATGACCCACAGGGCGAATTTGCACAAGGCGACGCAGACCTCGCTGAAGTTGACGTCAGAGATTTCGCAAGCGGCAACGGTGAAGAGTACGCCGACTCCAACGAGCAGGTTGCCGAAACCATAGACGAAGTCATCACGGATGGCGCCGAGGAAGAGGAGTACGCTGAAGACGCCGACGCCGAAGAACCGGTCGCGACTCCGCGCACCCGCAGGGTTTCGGCCCCTAGCCGTCGGCGCGGCGGTTACCGCGACCTTCGCGAAGACGATTACGAAGACGATTACGATGAAGAGCCCGTAGAAACCATCAGACGTGGCCCGATTTATGTTGTCGAGGATATCGAAGACGACGTCGACGATTGGTACGACTATCCCGGTTACTACGACGATATCGACGTCGTTACGATCTATCGTGAACCTCCGCCACCAGTGATCATTGTTAGCCCGGTATACGCCACGCCGGTCGTTGCTATCTTCGGTGGAGCAATTGTGTTCGCTGCTGTCACACGCCCTCGCTGGCGCATTCGGCCATGGTGGTGGGGCGGTCCCCGTCCATGGGGGCGCAACAACGTCAACGTTAACGTCAACTTCTTCCGACCGTTCCGCGCCCGTGGTTTCCGTCCGGGGTGGGGCCTCCGGCAGAACCGCGGCTTCGTGCGCAGAAGGCCCAGGAACTTCGCACGTCGTGGCAACCGCATTATTCCAGCAAGAGCCGACCTTGGTCCGCGCCGTGGCGTCAAAGGCCGCCCCGGATTCTGGAAAAACAAGCGTCGAAATGCACGCGCCAATGCCGTCCGCAAAGCTCGTAGGAACCAGTCGGCGGGCCCCCGGAACGCGATCGCCCGCAGAAAGGCCAATGCCCGTCGGGCCGCTGGCAGCAAGAATGCTCTAGCCAAGAGAAAAGCTGCCGTACAGAAGGCAGCGAAACGGAAAGCAGCCGCGAGAAACAAGGTCGCCGCGCGCAATAAGGCCGCTGGCAAGAATGCGCTGGCCCGCAAGCGAGCCAACTCAGCGAAGCAGGCGGCCGCACGTAGGAAGGCCGCCGCAAGGAAAACAGCGGCGCGTAGGAATAACGCAGCCAAGAAGAAACGCGTCGCAGCGAAGAACGCCGCTGTGCAACGCAGGAATGCCGCCAATAAGCGCAAGGCCGCAGCGCGCCGTAAGGCCGCAAGCAGTCAAAAGGCGGCCGCTCGCCGTAGCGCGGCTCAAAGGCGAAAATCTGCAGCACGCCGCAGCGCGGCTCAAAAGCGAAAATCCGCAGCAAGACGCAGCGCGGCTCAAAAGCGAAAATCTGCAGCAAGACGCAGCGCGGCCCAAAGGCGAAAATCCGCCGCACGGCGCGGTGCTGCCCAAAGGCGCAAATCCGCCGCACGGCGCAGCCAAGTACAGAGGCGACGTGCTGCCCCAAGACGCCGGGCTGCCCCAAGACGTCAGGCTGGTCAAAGGCGACGTGCAGCTCCCAGACGGCGGGGCGGCCGTAAGTGACGTGGAGGCAGATGCCGCTGATAGCGTCAGAAACAAAAGCTGACGGAGCGCCCTAAAAGGCGCTCCATTTTTTTGTCCCAGCCACAACACTCGAGCCCCCCAATGACCAAGAATCCCATCCACGGCCTAAGAGCAAAGAAGCTTGATTGCAGAACGAAAATCGACAATTTAGGCGTAGAGTAGGGCCGCAATGATGCGTGCCTGCTCGCAAGGTTAGGCTATGTGCATGCCTTCGATTGGCGCTGCCTCAAGCAGCTTCAGATTAAAGAGCTCGCGTATCATGGAGACCACAATGAATCCAATCTCAAGCCCCTTCCAGGGCGCGGTAATTTGCGCAGCAATAATCCTCGCATCGGCCGTCCCGAGCTGGGCTGCTGACGTTGACTTTTCGAGATACTTTAAATCGTCTACTGCGCTGTCCGCTGTTTCCAGCGCGATCTCCATTCTCGAGCCGTGTGAAAAACCAATCAGCTTTTCCGAAAAAGTGGAAAGCGACACCGTCACTTTTTCTGCCACCTGCCAGAGTTCTGCAGGCGAGGCAATCACAGTCAACGTAAACTTCCAGCGCGACGAAAGCGGCGATCTGTTTCCGGATACATTCGACTACGCAAACTGAAGCCCGCTCCACAGCCGACCATTCCAAGAAGGCGCGCTTGGGGGAACCTAGATGCGCCCTTTTTTTGTCGAACGTCTCCCTTTAGAACGACAAATCCGGCCGTGTTAGCATCAGCCAGAAAATCCCGAGCACGGCGGCAAAAGCGGGAAAGCCACAAACAAACCAGATTTGGAAGAGCGTGTAGTAGTTGTCGGGAAGTGCGCTGCCTTGCTGATAGGCCGCTCGCGCGATGTCTCGCAGCCGCAGCTGTATCCAGACCACCGGCAGCCAGAAAGCACCGGTGATAAAATAAAGCGCGAGCGAAACCACGATCCAGCCTTCGCTCAAATCCCATCCCACTGCGGAAGCCAGCAGTATCCCGGTAATCGGCTGCAAGACCACCGCGCTTGCCGTGAACAACCAGTCGGCCATCACCACAGTTGACGCCGTGTGGGCGACGATCTTCGCGTCTCCCGTCCGGGTCGCCATCAGCATGAAGAACGCGATACCGGCTCCAGTTCCGAGCAAAACTGAGGCACCAATGACATGCGCCCACCTTAGGACGTCCGCGTACTCCATCATCGCTCCTCCGCCATTGCGATCAGGGCCATCGAAAGCGCCACAGCGGGCGCGACTTTAACGAACGGTCCAAGCGGATCGGCCCAAAGGATTGGCGTTAGAATGCTCCCCGCCAGTAGATAGGTCAGGCTCACGGCAATCGCGGCAAGGCATGCAGGAACAAAACAGCGCCGCACGCAAAGCCCGACACCGACAAGGATGTCGATCAACGATCCCGCCATCACCGATAGATCCCCGCCAAACTTGCCGATCGCATCCGCAAGGATCCCAGCCGCAGCCTCGCTCTGCCAAAGGCCGATCACCCCCGACGCGATCCAAAATCCTGCATAAATGACAACCAGCACCGGGAAAACGAGCTGCGTTCGCGCGAACACCCGCTCCTGCCGGGTTGATGGCATTTCGCGCAGCGTGTCGCTCAAAGATTTGAAGTCCCGGCCGGTCGCGCGGCGCCATGGCCCAGGATCGCCGATCACGTCATCAGCGAGCACCTGTAGAGCGGTGGTGCGCAACGGCGAGCGCCAGCCCAACAGCCCAGCCGCATCGGCAAACCGCGAAACGAGACCGGCAAGCCAATCCGGTAAACACCAGATCGCCGTCGGCTTTGAAAACCCGAGCCAGTCTCGGAAGGCAAGGACGATGTTCTGCAATGTGTGCGCCTGCGGGGCCACAAGATCAAATTCCTTGCGCGCCAACCCCGGATCGCCGACGGCCCGCACGGCAGCTCGCGCGACATCTTTGACATCGATCGTCTGCAACCGCGCTTCCGTCAGCGCGACAGGCTGAACCAACGGAAACGCGGCAAGCATCCGTAGCAGACTCGTTCCGCCGTAAGCTGTTTGCGAAACGACAAGGCCAGGCTTGAGTATCACCCAGTCAAGGTCACTTGCCCGAAGTGCTGCATCGGCCTGTCCCTTGGTGCGCAAAAATTCGGTAACAGCTTGCTCGCCGGCGCCCGGAGCCGAGACTTGAACAAATCCTTTAACCTTGGCGCGCTGGCAGGCCGCAACAAGTGCAACAATCGCATCGCGCTGCACAAGCACCAGGTTGTCCTTCAACCCACTCTGCAAAGCGCCCGACGCGTTGACAACCGCATCGACATCGACCAGCAGCGGTTCCCAGTCCTTGACATGCAGCAGATAGTTTAGATCTCCAGGAAGCCAATTGACCTCCGCTATGAGCTGCCGCCCGCGTTCCACATTGCGTGCAAGACCGGCAACCACGTCGCCACGAACTAACAGCTCGCGCACAATCGCCTGACCAATGAGCCCATAGGCGCCCAGAACCAGAACCCGCATTTCATATATCCCCGAGAACCGAACCGCCCGCAGCCAAGGTACCAACGGCATGGTCGGCCGACGAATACACTTCACTCAAGAGCGGCACACTGGCATAGCCGCAAGCGTCTCGAAAGCGCGAGTTCTTAGAACGTGAAACGACACGGTGCTGGTTCCATTCCCGAATTCCGCCAGCTTAAGGCATGAGCATCAGGTCACGTGAAATGACTGCAATTGCCCTCCAGGCCGCGCAACCAAAGTGACCCATCCGGTTGAACCAACGGCATGAACCTCCATCAAGGAGCTGAAATCAAAAACAGAATCAGCAAGCAATCCAACACCTCCCGGACAACGGCCGGCACAATACTCCGTGTGAAATCAACCCACGCACATCAGATTACGTCAGCTGCTTAGCACCAGCGGTTCGTTAGCTGAACGCGATCCAGTCACCGCGGCGGCAACTTGTGCTTTGCGGCGCCTTACGCCTCGGTTTCAAATTACTCCGATGCGGCTTCCTCCATGTCCTATCCCGAAGGCGCCGACGCTCCCTCAGCCTCCGGTGCACCGGTGCGGCCGGCCCAAAGCCACCCCTAATCCTTCTTTGACGATTGATGCGACGAAGCCGGGCTCGAAAAACATCTTCAGGCGAGTGAAGGTTCTTTTCTGGATTGACGGCCTTCTCTCCCGTGCCGGGCTCCTCTGCGAACGCCAATGACGCGCCCAGCACAAGGAGAACGGTAGCAACAGCTCGCAAACAAGGAAAACGCCTGTAGGTCTCCTGCTTGCCTAGATTCTGTTCAATCCACAGTGGAACCTTTCTTGGCGAGGCACGGCGACAAGTGAGCCTTACAGCGCTAGTCAAGAATCTATGTGCTCCCGTCGGCATCGATCTGTCCGGCACCCGATGAAGGGCCGGCTCGAACGTAGTCGCGTCAGTTGGGGCCCTGCGGGCCAAATATGACAGTTGAAAATTCTAAGTACCTGCAAGGCACTTTCTGCAATCCGCTAACGAAGCTGGCCGCGCCTTCTGCGACCACCGCCCCGCCGGCCGCCGCCCTGCCGCCGTCTGGCGACTTGGCCGGCGCGCGCGCCACCACCCCGGCGAACGGCATTGCGACGGCGGTTGACGTTGCGGCGGCGGTTTGCCTTGACGCGGCGGATAGCCTTGCGACGACTGCTGGCCTTGCGGCGGTTTCTTGCCTTATGGCGACGCTTTGACTTCAGGCGACGTATCGCCTTGCGGCGACTGCTGGCGTTGCGGCGGTTTCTTACCTTATGGCGACGCTTTGACTTCAGGCGACGTATCGCCTTGCGGCGACTGCTCGCCTTTCGGCGCTGCCTCGCCTTGCGGCGACGGTTGGCCTTGCGGCTGCTACTTGCTGTCCGGCGATGCTCCGCTTTCCGGCGGCGCTCCGCCTGGCGGCGACGGTTCGCATCACGCCGGCGGCCCGCGCGATCACCACGTTTTGCGTCACGCCCAAGGCTTGCTTGATCACGACGATTCGGACCACGGCCGTTACCTTTCGGACCGCGGCCATCGTGTTTTGGTCCCCGACCATCGTACTGCGGACCTTGGCCATCGTCGTGTGGGCCCTGACCGCCGTGGCCTGGTTCCCCGTCTTCATGTTGTGGTGGACTCCAGCCGGGTGGATAAACATTCGGCGGAAAAACGATGGTTGGAGGAATGCCGACATCGATCCATCCGTTGGGCGGCGAGGTATCGTCAACGACCGGCGGATAATCATCGACGACCGGTGGGTAACCATTGTCCGGCGGCAGGTAGTCGTCGCCGGCTGGCGGGTAATCGACATGGATCGGGGGAATACCACCGCCTGGACGTCGACCGCCACTCGGAGGTGAACCACCGCTTGGACTAGGACCACGGGAAGGGGGGTTAGCCGCACGTTTCGGAGGCTTAACTTTCCTGGGCGACTTTACGGGAAAGTCGCCATTGATGATGTCGTCAGGTGTAAAGGTTCTGTGGCGATCAATCTCCGGCGGTCCGACCACAAATGGAAACACAGTCTCGAACTGCGTGTCTTGGGCTCCTGCCAGACTTGCCCACTTGACGGGATTGCCCACTTCGCCGTCAGCTGTAATGGGGATGATCTTGCCGGGCTCGTCATGCAATCGGCATTCGTCCAACGCATTGCAGACTTCGATGGCGCCTTCGATCAGCAATAGCCAAGCCAAGTCGCTTTCATCAACATAGACATCAAAGATGGTGCCGCGCACCGTAATGGACGCTGTGGGCGTGCGGATCTCATAAACGGGCTTGGCAGCAATACCAGTGATGAACCGGAAGGTACCTTTGACGAGATTAACAATAATGGAGCCATCGTCGATGTCGGGATCGTACACGAACTTGTCGAGCAACAATTGTGAACCCGGACCAAGCGCCAGCTTTGTGTCGTCGCGCAGCCTTAGTTCGCCCGTGCCATCCGCACTGACCGCGATCAACTCGTCTTGTCGGACGTCATCGCCAGCCGCGAGGGCGCGCTCGTCAAAAGCGTACCGAGCAGAAACGAGGTTGACGATCCTGACGGCAGAACCAATGTCATCGCCCGTCTCGGCAGCTGCGGGGTTGCAGCCCCAAACGAGCGCGATGCCAAACAACGCTATATAGATCGTACGCATGGCGCTTTTACTGTTTGCCAGGGAACAGCTTTCTTTGTACGCCGGGCGTAAGCATCAAGCTGTTCCCTAGGTAACATCGTAAGCCTATACGCCCTGATTAACAGCCCCAAATCGTTCATTATCTTAAACGGTGGGGTGCAAGGCCCAGTATTTTCGGCCCAATCTCGGTATTTGGGCATTTAAACCGAAAATCTTAGTGTTATTGGCCGCCTGGCCGGCCAATTGGTCTTAGATCGGCCCTCATCGGCGCTCTGGTTGATAAAGGAAAACTAGAGGCGGCTTGCATTGCTTTGTCAGATCACTTTACGAAATACGCCTGATAGGCCTGCCGATGTGGATGCGCCGAACGCTTGCCTCAATGGTCCAAACGAAAGAAAACCCGAGCTGCGATCTGCCGTACTACCGGCGACTTCTGCAGCACCATGGCTGCAGCCCGATTGCGCGCCGCAGTCTCCGAAGCGGCGACGTTTTCGTTAGGTGACCGCCCGCCATTTATTTCCCCGACGGCCAGGCATCGCACGTGCCAAAGCCGTTCTGGCCATTAATCCTCACCGACATTCAATATCCGCGAGTCAGCCCCAACCAAGCAACGTCTGCGAATGAGACGCCCATCACCCTCCAGGACTGCAGTTTTTCGCGCACTATTTTTCGCATTCCGGTTCCGAGGCGGGGCCAAACGCCTTGTCGTGCGTCTGGACGAATCGGTTGTCGGCTTGAATAAACTGGCAATCCGAATGGGGGTGATAGCCCCTCTTGCGATAACAGTAAACTCGTCCGTTCGCGGTTCTGCAAACGCAAAGTCTTGCTAAACCTCATCAGCATGCCACCCCGTAACATCAGTGGCGACAAAATGATCGACGGAGTGTTTTGCGTGAAACTTTGCCTCGACGTGGAACGGCTGCAGAGCCGGGACCACGACCTTGGGAATGCAATAAAAATGCGAGTATTCAGGCGGCCACGCGTCAGTCAGATCAGTCTCGAGTTTGATCAAGCAGTTGGAGTTCGGTGCAATGCCCACTGCGTGGACGGTTCTGAGATTGCCAAATCGTTCCGCATAAAATCTACCGCCCCCAAGAGCTTTCCAAAGTTACTCTTAAGCCAATTCCCAAAAACAAAAACCTGAAGTCGAACATCGACGACGGCTTAAAGCACAGATCGTCTCCGCACGAATTCAACGAGACTGATCACGGGAACAACCTAAGATTGGACAACAGAAATTACACCAGCCTTGGGAGAGAACGCTTCGCTGGTATTCAAACAGTGAAAAAATTGCACGCGGCGGAAAGTGCTACTTGTTCACCGTCACCGTGCAGTCGCTTGGCGGTTGCTCCGCAACGCACTTTCCGCATCCGGTTGGACTGTTACCCGTACCCACGCAAACGCCCGCTGTGAAACTCACTTCTGGCTTGAACACCAGATCGCGTTTGCCCTTGTCGTTAGACGCGTTGCCAGGATCAACGCATTTCCACTTTTGTCGGCAGACCATATTGTCCGCCGAGTGGCCATCGGCCCGCCAACTCCCAGTCCATGTCTCCTGCGCCATCCCCTGAAAAGGAAAAAGCAGGATCGATGAACCCAGTAGCGCTGCACAGCCGGCATGAATGCCTTTAATCATGAGATCGCTCCTAAAGTTATGAGTGGCCTGGTCTGCTCGTTGGAGATGAGCGGACGCCTTATGCGCTGGCAGTTTATAGGTCTCTTCATCATTGAACACGTCATCTCGCACACACGGTAACCAAGTGTTCCCGCTGGCACCGAATTGGGCAATCAACAAATTGGAGCACGCGAGCCCGATTTCTCGAATAACAGGAATGCCAGATGCACCTTGCATCCGGATGAGCCGCTGACGGAACCGCAAAGCATCGGCTCTCGCCGCTCTTATAAAAAATATTTCAATGACGGAGGTATTCGGCTAACAGCCCCGGCACAGCGCTGACGGAGAGTAATTGGCACGATTGGCTTGCCGATGTCGTCGATATGACGGCGGTCACAGAGTATCGCATTGCAATCGGGACAGAGCGATTTCGTGAACTGGTGGAGATCTAAAACTGAAAATTCATCTGAGTACGGATAAACACAAAACTGCACAGGAGCTGTGCACAACTTGGAGAATCCACACAAACAAATTGACGAACATCAGAGCTTGCCTGTAGTCAAAAAGACACGCACAGCGCGGCCAAAATGACTGGCCGATGCCCAAGAAATCCGGTCATGCCCCCGTGCTGGATATGTTAGCGAGCTAGGCTGAAGTATTACCCCCGCATCCCTCCTTCAGCCTAGCTCTCCCTCGTTTCATCCAAGATTTGATGGAGACAACCAGGTACTTTACCGCACGTGCGAGCACTATATCGCTTGTGCGAGCGGATCGCGAGGATCTCCAGCAGGTTGCTCACAGGCATTTGCATCACAATCGAGCAACGGCGCCCCATCAAAACTGGGCAACTTCGTTAGCTGAAAAACATCCCAAAAACATACATTGAATCATCTGCCGCACGGCTCCATGCGGTCTCTATGGCGCTGTCCGTGTCAGTAGGATTGCGGCTTTGGAAATTGAATTCGGCGTCGGGCAGCTAGGGTCATTAACGCCTCACCCGACAACTGATCACGATTGATGAGCGGTTCCGCTGGCCGGCCTAAGCTTGTCGCAACGCCATGCTCTGCGGTTCAAAAAAACTGATCCGCGAACCTGATCAATACGCATGGGAAGCATTTGCGGGCCGGGCAAGCGACTCGCGGCGCTTACATAGTCAGTAAGAGTGACTGCGAGATGCCCTCTTTAACCCAACCCGCTGCCGGATCCCCGCAGTGCAACCAATTGCGAACTTATTGCCAGCAAGGCAGCCGAAGACCATGACGCGATTTTACGCAATATCGAAAGTTAAGGGTCGAATGGATGCTAGAAACAGCTCCTTCCATGTGCCGCCGAGCCAGTCTCATAAAGGGCTTTGCACAGAAACTTTTTGCCGAAGAGATTAGGCGTCGGTCCGGCCGCCGGCCTTCGACCGCATCAGTGATATCGCAAGCCGCGCCGACCCCGCCCATTGCGACGCCCACATCCCATCCTCGCCAACGCTAAAGTACCTCTGCAAACTGGATGGTTTTTTAGTGCTAACAATGCTTTCGAAAGGCCTTCTCGAGAGGCTCGATGTAACTCTTGAAGAGGTGCTGAAACATCCCGAACCTATCAGGCGCAATGACAGACAAAGCCAGTGCATGAACGACACCGTGCAGGTTGATCCAAGGTGGCTTCGTGTCGAGATTACTGTCTTCGCGGCGGTTCACGAAGCCTCAATGCCCGGGGAAGCGCGATGGTGGCATTCAATCTGCGCGCGATAGCCGAATCTGGCGCCATGCTCAGGGAAGGTGTACTTGCCCCCCCAAAAAAACACCTTCTCGGTCAAGCTCACCCAGTTTTCTGAGATCATCTAGCGCACGAGACTTGTGAGAGGTATCCTGAACTCGGAGCCAAGCCCGTCCAATCCAACGGCCGTGCAGGAGGATTATTGTGCAGTGGATTCTCGTATTTGTCGCAGCGATAGCGATCACCACGGTCGCGTTTAGCCACGCATCTATTGCTAACGACGGCTGCGAAGCGATGCCTCCGGGCCCCGCTCGCACGGATTGCTTTATCCTTAGAGCAAGAATCCATGGCCTAAAATCAAGCACAGCTGCAACAGCCGCTAGCCAGAAAAAAGGTGCAGCAAAACTCGAGGGGCAAACGGGAACGCGAAGCGATCCGACGCCCCCCGCGCAGCGGCCCGAAAACTAATCACAAGACACTCCTCTTTACCTTACTCATATCCGGAGTGAAGTCATCGACATGCTGGCAGACACTCTAGCCGGGCCACTCAATCCAAATTGCAAGTGGATCTGCTTCAGCCACCGCCCAGCCCGAAACGCCGCTTCTCGTACACCCTCGGCGCATTCGTCGGCATTGGCAGTCGCTTGGCCCCACGATACCGAAGTCTTTAAATCTTGGCGGATTCCGGAACTGAGTGCACCGCCGGGTGCATGTGGCCAAGATTGTCGTCAAGGAATTCCGCAGAGCGTAGGATGTGTCTTCCCAACGCTCAGCTCGTTGAAAGGAAGCAGAAATGGCCAACCACGATGAAGAAGACTTGATGATTGGGATCAATCGAGAAGGTATCGAACAAGCGGCCAAAGGCGTGCAGACAGGGAGTGCACCCGTGTGTATCGCGACTGAGGTCGCCGAACAGATCCCCGGCATGCAAGATGCTGAATTGGCATTGAAGAAGATTGCCGACGAATACGACTGCGATCTCGTGCCGAGCCATATAGTCCACCGGGGCGATCTCGTCCCCGGCTATATCTTCACAACAAAGAAGGCGTAGCCAACTGATATTGTAAGATGACCCGCCGCAGTTGATGAGTAACCTCCGCCGGGGCAGTGACGGAAAAGCGCGGCAGGGAGACATGGTGTGGGGCGCGCCTCTTCCCGTACGATTCCACGACTCACCCCCCCTACGCTATTAGAAATGTGGTAGTTCTTGAGCCAACATTGAATCGAATAAAGCCTGCCCACTTATCGTGATTATCCATAAGGAAGGCCGCAAGAAAAGACCCGACATAAGCATCACGGTGAGCCATAGGTGCGCAACACCAAAGATGCTCTCTCGAGCTTCGATTCGGCCTCGTGCTGTTGTGTCGGGTTGAGTTTACTTAACGTCCATAATGTCATGATGCGTCCCCAGGAAACTCATGACCCGAGACGCTAAGCGTATTGGTATAATTAGCACCAATGCGTGTTGGAAGTTAGTTTCAAGTTCGTAAGGGTTCACGAGATGCGCAGCTTACCCTGATGGGCCTGACACAAAGAGCCATTGAAAGACTTTCAATAACCGAAATCTCCGCCTCCAGCCCACTGCCATTGCAACGCGACACAACAACAACTGTCCATCGTAAGAGTTTTCGGGACGGCAGCGCGTTTGAACTAAGAGGCTATCCGGCCCATCGGATTTCTGTCTCATGGTCGCTGACGGGGGACAGGCCTCGCAGCGCGTTAACGTGACAATGCGGCCCCAGCGCCTCCAATGGTCTTACTAACGACCGTCTCGCTTAGCTTGGGCAACTTTCGCAGCCTGTCGCTGTCGGCCAAGCTCCATAGGCCGGATTAGATTCGGCCTGCGCTTGCTTGGCGAATTGCGCATTCCCTCATGGGCACGACGACTGTTGAATGCGGGACCCTTAGGGGCGTCTGCTTGCTTCGTCGCAAGTGCCTGTTTCGCATTCTCGGCAAGAAAGACGCGTGCAGTCATGCGGCGGCGGCGTTGAACCTCGTTGTTGAGCCTGCGCATAGCCATCGCGAGAACCGCCACTTTAAGCTTGGACCCTTCATCAGCTCGAGACGTTGTCGCTCCTTTGGGCGCGGCTTTGCCGCGCATCTCGCGGCGGCGCTGGTTCGCCTGTGTCGTCGCCTTCTCTCGACGTTCGCGTATCAACTTTAACAGATTGGCGAGCTCCTTATCGGGCACCTCTTGCAGAGTTGGATGGTGTGACTTTTCGACGAGCGCATGCTCCTCGGTATTCAGAGCTCTAACTTCCTGCTTTCGAGAGATTGCCATGGCTGCTGATCCTCTGATTGATCGGTTCTGTCTTCTATAATCATACCCTACCGAAATGCATCGAGCAGCACTCGGTTTGGCCCCTGCCCATCCAAGTGGGCCGACTCCGCCTGACGGGTAGTTCACGTTAAATCGCCTTTTTCAAAGTGGCGGGAACGCCCAACGTTTCAAGCCGCCGCTGTGGGAACGCCCTGCCTGTCCCGTGAGCGCTGACGGGGAACAATAATATCCATGTGCCACCTTCGTTGGCCTCTATGAATTCGATAACTTCTCGCGATCCTCTAGGCTAATCAGAAGCTATGCTGGACAGTTGCAGGCGCTGAGCCACCTGCTTGAGTTGATTCAAAAAGGAAACGGTGGCGCCCCGCAGCACCACCGTTTCTCGTGCACCCCCTATAGCCCCTGGCGCCAGATATACTGTCGCGACTAGAAAGTTGTCACAACAGCAATGGCGTTTCGGGTAGGCCGAACTAGTGAAGCACAGCCACTCCAAAAAGCTTCCACAGCCCAAGCGCTCATGAAAAACCCGAGCCTTAGAAACCTTAATATCGTGAACACGAATTCCGTGGAGTAAAATCGAGCGGCAAACATGCGCCGGCATTACAAAGGGGATTGCCGCGGCATCGCACTTTCGCTCTCGCTCTAGTGCTGTTCAGGCTCCTTCCATAACAGTTATAGAGGCGGGGGCTATCAGAGGTGCCCTCAAAAATACGGTACTCGCACCTCCACCCCCTTGGTTCGCCTTGCGCGTTGCCCTGCTGAGTTTGAATGAACATGGCAAAAACCAAGATCAAGGATCCAGTCACCACTTTAGTACGCATAAACTTCTCCTAACTGGTGAGCTCAATTCATGAAGTTTAGCAGCTCTGGCAGCTTCGCGCTATTTTAAGCAATGCTTCTGGCCTCATCCCTAGTCCGCCTGAGATGGCCTGAAACGGGTAATTCCTTAGGGTCTGAGCATTGCAGTACGCAACAGCCTTCCGCTTAGCATCATCGGCACGATCGCCGCCTGGAATCTGTTCCACCTTCCATGGAGCTGGCATCTTACTAAGCTTAATGATGCTCCTCAGAAAAAAGCCGCCAGGCACAAACAAAGATCTGACGGCAATTCAAGGTGGGGAACGAAATCTACAACTCAATTACATTGCAAAACGGTCGTGGACGGCATGAGTTCACAAAATGGGTTGTCAGTGATCAGAAAGAGCCTAGCACTTGATGTTTTGCAATGTGCCGAACGTGTAGGGAGCTTGCTGGAAGAATGACCGCCAGACGACTTCGGACCGGTTTGGCGGTCGCTGCACGCGCGCAGCCTCATGCGGGCAGCTAGCCTCGCTGCACAGGGACACCAAAAACGGCGTAATCAGCGTTGTCTTGCTCTGAAGGTTGCATTTACCACGAATAGACAGTTTTTGGCTGTAGAGCAGGCAGATCCGCCGCCTGCTTGCCTAACTAATCAGCAGGCACAACGTCTCTTTCCGTGGTAATCTTTGAATTATTCACCTCTACACTTCATTCTTCATCGACTGTTTCATGGCCAACCCCTGGGCTCACCGTCCCAGGGGCTGGTATATTGACTGAGCCCCG
>DAOUZE010000040.1 GCA_030665765.1 Filomicrobium sp. | reverse complement strand
AAGATTCCGGTCGCTACCGCGGGATCAAGCCCCAGCTTGTCGAGCACGGCTGGAACCGCCGCCCCGACCGTACTTGCTATGACCGTCACTGTAATAAGCGCTACCAGAACCGTCGCACATAGCATCCCCGGGCGATCGATCGGCACAAATTGAGCAACGAGAAGAACCATTGCACCAACCGCAATACCGATCAGCGCGCCGTTCATCGCGGCTCCAACAAATTCGCGGGCCAGACGCGCCCAGATATCGCCCGACCACATCGTGCCACTGGTCAAAGCCTGGATCGAAACGGTGGACGCTTGAATGCCTGCATTGCCCGCCGTCGCCATAACCACTGGGATGAAGCTCGCGAGGATCGCCGCCTTGGCTATTGCATCTTCATAAGACCCAATCACGGTCGCCGCCACCGATGCACCAAGCAACCCACCGACAAGCCACGGCACTCGTCGGCGAACGATTTGCAGCGGCGTATCGTCAACAGTTGAGTCCGGCGACACGCCACCCATCAGCAGCATATCTTCTTCAGCCTCATCCCGAACGATCTGAGCTAACTCCCGCTGTGTCACACAACCCAAAAGCTTGCCGTCGCGGTCCTTGACCGCAATGACACTGAGATTGCGCTGCTTGGCCAGGCGCAACACGCGCTCTTGGTCCTCGTCCGCGTCAACGCTTACGAGATCCGTATGCAAGATGTCCGCAACCAGCGCATCGCGTGGGCACAGCAGCAGGTCGCGCATGCGCAGATAGCCCTTCAGTCGGTGCTCCTCATCCACGACGTACATCGCATCCAACTTCTCGATTTCAGCCGAGCGCGCGCGTATATCGGAAATGACCTGATCAATACGCCATGTCTCCGGCACGGCCAGCACGCCGCTTCGCATTGCCGAAGCCGCGGTGTCTTTGTATTTTTTAAGTTGCCGGCTGAGCTTGTGAGCGTCGTCACGTTCTGCGATTAGATCCGCCGCTAATTCGTCGGGCAATTCCGCCAACAAACGCAGTATCTGTTGAGGCTTCAGACGTTGCAGCAGCTTTGCAAAGCGTTGTCTGGTATCCGGCTGCGTCAGGACGACTTGCAGCCGTGGATCGATTTCAGACAAAACCCGTAAGCCCAGGTCATCTGGTAGCCAGCCAAACAATTTTCTCGCCCTCTTGGAGCTGAGCTTGGTGAACATTGCCAAAGCATCGACAGGCGGCCATTCTGCCAGAACGGCAAGAACGCGTTCACGCCTATCGGCCTTAATCCAGTCAGACAATAAAACAACGGTTGACGCGTTCTCGGCTTCACTAGCCGGCGTTGCCGCCCACTGCCAGCTCGGCAACGTCGACCCAGGCTCCGGTGCGGCACCGCTCTGACTAACATCATCTGCCATGGATACGGGGACTCGTTCCGACCTGAGGGATTGATCACTCGCTTGATGTTTATGAGAACGGATCGGCTCCAGTCTACAGCCGATCTGTCGTCCTGCGCTTCTGATTCTGGCGAGATGAGCGCGCAGTGGATCTCGGCGGGGTCAATGGAACTGCCTAACGCAAATAACCCGCCAGAAAACATGCAGTCGACGCATCAAATCGAGCGCTCCGGCAAGGTATCAAACAGATGGAATAATGCTGGCAGGCGTATCGAATTCAGACTTCGAAACAAGTGTGACGAACGGCGCGGCGCCTCCAGGTCCCAAGCACATCAGCAGAGCGCAAGCCCCCCGCGCCCAACCTAGGAAGGAATGCATCGTACGCAAAACCGACGATCTATTTCGTCAAGACCTTCGCCTTCGCGCCCTTTTCGACGATGGCATCGCGAACAACCGCATCAATCGCCATCATTTTCACGTCCTTCTCAACGATCTCACTGTCTGACTTCTCTTCTTTCGCGACCGGTTGCTCCGCTCACTTCTTGTCTTTGTCGTCGCCAGCGCGGGTCGGCAGAGTCAAAAACATAACCGTCGTGAACAATGCTAGAATTCGTTCCCGTCTCTCCACCAAAAAAGGATCTAGTACCAGAGCTCTAATTCCGTTTCAGTTCGCCGCTGAGTAGCTTGCTGTGCTCAATCTTGTCAATGACATCTGGCAATCGGCGCCCATCGAGTGCCGGTTCGCAGCTTGCCGTTCCAACACCGGTATCCCACACAGCCCCAGTTCATCCCTCTCCAGGCAACGCCCCGCTGCGAGCAAGATCTAAGGTCGAGCATTAGCCGTAATAATTGACCGAAGTTCTCGCGTGACTAACAGCAACGAGCCCGAGTATTTCCAGCACTTACTGCAAGTTTCCGACTAGTCGCAGTGGGTTGAGAAGACGTAGACAGACGAATAACTGGAATCATCAAGGAACAATTGCGAACACGGAAAGCCAGACCCTGAGGATATACACATTCAACTCTCGTCATGTTGCGCCGCAGCGCATCGTGCCTTAAATTGTTATAAATTGGAGTTGAGAGGGCGAACACACTGTGCAGATGCAGCATGCAGATCACGTAGGTAGTTCCGGTCGCCACGAACAACTGACGGACTGGTTCGAGACCGGCCTGCGGAACGAGCAATTCGACGTTCCGAACGGACGTCACATTGTCCTGAACGAATTCCCCCGCATGATGAAGCTTTCTCGCTTACAGCTGAGCGCGGGCGTGGCTGCGGCACGACTTCGAGATTTTCTACTCGAATTAAATCCGGCCGTGACGACGAGCTCTAGTGTTTCCCGACTCGAAAAGAATTTCGACGAGGCCGGTGAGCGGATCCCACGGTTGTGCAGACTCGTCGTTACTGTCTCTCCTAAACGGACTTTGGAGCAGTGGTATGTCTATACGCCGCCGCTGGAAGCGATGCGCCAAGGCTGGCGCACCACGGGACTCTACGCAAAGAGCGCTTGATCCAACCTGAGCCGAGCCTGCACGAAAACCGGTGTTGAAGCGGTTTGCCGACACTCCTCTGCTCAGTCGAACGCGATCACCATACCGCTCAGGTTGATCGATATTTCAAGACCAGCTTGCGGACCGGCCACCGAGACAACGACACCTTTGCTGTTCGTGAGCTTGACGACGCCAACCCCAACGACATAGGCGCCACTACCTCCGACAGCCGTGTACTTGCCGGAGATGTCAGACACCTTTTTGAAATTGCTGACCGTTCCCTTGAGATTGGCAACCGACGCTCCGAACGTATAGCCAACGCCCAAGCCACTGACGGTGATAGGATACACCTTTTTGCCGACGTGAACTTTCCCCGAGCCAAACTGTCCACCGACAACCAGTCCAGCCTTGACAATCGCAAACTGAATCCGTCCCGACTGCTGTGCATTAGCAGACGTGCTCATCACGCCCATCAACACGGCAATTGCCACAAAAGCCGAGCACAGCCCAACAGTCCAAAAGTGACGCTCTGCAAGCATTTCTAGCTCCCAAAAAGGCATTGATAAATTTTCAAAGGCAACATCGAGCCGCCAACGTCGCGCCCACTACCGAAACCAGTGTGATCTCAATGTGGCCTCGTCCAAAAAACCATGAGGGTTAATTGGGTCACCGGCCCGACAGCGGAGCCGGACGAAAAAAGACGGTTGCGGGTCAGGAAACACAACGATTACTGACGCTCGCACTAGCCCAACGACCGCCTCCAAACCAAATTTCGTTATGAAACACTGGCCGAGAGCTGATCGGTCACATAAGCTTGGCCCTAATTTTGCCAACGCCGGACGAACCCAGAGCTGATGCACCTGCTTTGCCGCGACTGCATTTAAATTTTTGTAAGCGATAGAACACTATGGATTTTCGCACGACACGGCTGGTTCTGCTTTTCGTATTTTTGACCAGCGTGGCGATCGCCAGCGATCCTGGGGTAGCCGGCGACATCCGAGCCGTTCCTCCCAAAAAGACAGAGCAGTTAGACACCCTCACTGGCAACTTGAGCCAGCAACTGATAACGACATTCTCGATCGTGGCCTATGACCCAGTAACCGGTGATTACGGCATTGCGGTCCAATCCAAATACTTCGCCGTCGGTGATGTCGTACCGTTTGCCAAAGCCAATATCGGTGCGCTCGCAACCCAAGCGCGGGGAAACCCGTTGCATGGCCCCGAAGCCATGAAGCTTATTGCCAAAGCAGTTCCAGCTCAGCAGGTCATCGAGCGCCTCCTTGCCGCAGACCCCTTGGCAAGCTCCCGACAGCTAGGGGTCGTTGACGCGGCGGGGCGGCCGGCGACCTACACCGGGGATCAGTGTCTGCCGTGGGCGGGCGGCACAATCGGAAAACACTATGCAGCGCAAGGCAACCTGCTTGCCGGTCCGCATGTCATCAAAGCGATGGCGGCCACGTACGAAGCAACATCCGGCGACCTAGCCACACGGCTCGTCCTTGCCATCGAGGCTGGTCAGGCAGCCGGAGGGGATGCACGCGGCCGCCAATCTGCTGCCGTACTCGTTGTAAGAAAAAAAGCCGGCTATCTCGGGCTGAACGATCGCCACATTAATCTTCACGTCGAGGATCACGTAACCCCGATCCGTGAGTTGAAACGGTTACTTAACATACGCCACGCTCAACTCGCCGCCGTCGAAACGGCCAGCTACTTGGATAGAGTCGATGGTGCGAAAAAGGCCGAACGGAAGACCTTGATAAAGAGGGCTCGCAGAGCCGCCGAACGCGGTATTCGTCTTTACAAAGGCGACGACTATCTGTGGTGGCTGACGGCACGGGCGCGTTGGATGGATGACGATCGTGCCGGGGCGGAGGAGGCTGGACGGGCAGCACTTTTGTTGAGCCCTTCGTGGACGCGGCTGCCAGAAAAAACCCGTGCTGAACTCGGGCTTCCCGAAACGCTGGTGGCAGCGTTGCGGCAAAGCGATGGATTCCGAGCCCTGTGGGACAGCTTAGCGACTAAGGATACGGTTGAATGAGCGCCGCCGACGCGGGAATACCGCGCCCACCAGCTGATGCTGTCTCCACTACTGCTCCCCCACGGCGCCGAATGCCACAACTTTCCACCCAAGTTTTGATCGGGCTCGTCCTCGGTGTCGCAGCAGGGATCTTCTTTGGCGAGTGGATGGCCAATCTGAAGATCATCGGCGATATCTTCGTTGGCCTGCTGCAGATGACAGTGCTCCCCTACATCGTTGTCTCGCTCGTTTATAGTTTGGGGCGTTTATCCTACGACGAAATCGGGTTGCTAGCGCGAAAAGCCGGCGGGTTTATCCTTATTTTTTGGGGACTCGCTATTCTTATCATTATGGCGATGGTGCTGGCATTCCCCGACTGGCCCTCGGCAACGTTCTTCAGCACCAGCCTGATCGAGGAACGCGCGCCTCTAAATCTGGTCCAGCTCTACATCCCCTCGAACCCGTTCTCATCGCTCGCCAATGGAGTTGTGCCCGCGATCGTTCTGGTTTCCCTGGCCGGCGGACTTGCGCTGAGCGGAGTGCCCAACAAGCAGCACTTGCTATCAAACCTCGACATGGCCAGCGACGCGATAATGAGGATCGCGCAGTTCGTCGTACAGCTCGCACCGGTTGGGGTTTTTGCCTTGGTGGGTGCAACGGCCGGAACCATCAGCTTGGAAGAACTTGGCCGTCTGCAGGTCTATATTCTCACCTACATCGGCGCCGCACTCCTTTTGAGTTTTTTTATTCTTCCTGGCATCGTTTCCATCATGACCCCGATTCCCTTCAAGCGTGTCTTGACGGGGACGCAGGATGCACTGATCACGGCGTTCGCGACTTACAATCTACTAATTGTTCTGCCGCTGCTATCTGAGCGCATAAAGGAGATGCTGGAAGAAGTTGAAATCAAAGATTCCGACAGCCAGAGCGCCGCAGATCTAATCGTTCCAATCAACTTCAATCTGCCCAATCTCGGCAAACTGCTTGGACTGAGCTTCATACCGTTCGCCGGTTGGTTTGCCGGCTCTCCGATCTCTACCGAGGACTACCCACAGTTTCTCACCATTGGCCTCTTCACGTTCTTCGGTGAGGTTGTAGTAGCTTTGCCGTTCCTTCTCGATCTAATGCGTATCCCTGCCGACACCTTCCAGGTGTTCCTAGCGATCGATCAGTTTAGTGGACGGTTCGGAACACTGCTCGCCGGAATGCACACTGTGGTTCTTGGGCTGCTTACGGCGGTCGCGGTTAGCGGTCGGCTGAAAGTCGATTGGATCAAACTGGGCCGCCACGCAGCCGTCAGCGCGATCCTGATTGTTGCGCTCTTTGGCGGCTTGAGACTGTTTTTTGAATACGTCGTGCCACAGGAATATCGCCTCTACCATGCACTGACTGAAATGGACTTGGTTTCAAAACGCGTTGACACCAAGATCGTTCCGCTGGAGGTCGTCAAGCCACTGGCCGAAACTGACGAGCGAAGCCGTATCGACGTGATCCGCAACCGGGGAAGATTGAACGTGGGTTATGTATCCGCGTCGCTTCCATTTGCCTATCGTCGTGAAACAGAAGACTTCATCGGCCTCGAAATCGATCTTCTTCATATGCTTGCAAACGACATGGGTGTGGCGTTGAACATGATCGAGATTGACCGCGGCGACATCGGTGATCACTTGAAGAGCGGCCGGATTGACCTGGTGATTGGTGGGTTGTTTGCCACCCCCGAACGGGCCTTGGAGTTCCAGCTCTCCGAACCCTACATGACCGCATCTTTGTCACTTGTCGTGCGAGATCATCGCCGACGTGAATTCGGCGAATGGAACCAAGTGCGTGACATGACGGACCTGAAACTGGCTATGGTCGATCTTCCATTCTACGTTCGCCGGGCCGAGGCGGCATTTCCCTATGCCGATATTAGCGTTGTCAGCTCACCGCGTGACTTTTTCGACGCGCCCGAAGGAAAGTACGATGCGCTGATCTACTCGGCAGAGGCCGGTTCAGCCTGGACACTACTCTACCCTGCGTATTCCGTGGTTATTCCAAAGCCGGGCGTGATCTCAGTCCCGGTTATCTTCGGCCTGCCGCCGAATGAAATCGCGTTGGGCAGATACATCAACGCCTGGATGAATATCATCAAGTCGAGCCGACGGATTGATAGGCTCTACAAATACTGGATTCTCGGACAAGGCGCGGCAGAGAAGAAGAGGCGTTGGTCGGTCGTCCACAATGTCCTTGGTTGGGACAGCTAGGAATACACATCCGTGGGACCGCCCCCTCGGGGAACAACATCAAAAGGTAAGAACCCCCGATCAGCAGACCTCAGCGCTCCGCGCGGCCAACGATGCGACCAATGAAAACGGCGACGTATAGCAAACCGATTGCGGCTTCAACGCCCGCAGCCAGACGCGAAACTGGGCTCGTCGGAAGGATGTCGCCGTACCCAAGGGTCGTGATCGTGACAAGACTGAAATAGAAAAAAGCCGCGGTTGAATGCGGACCATCTGCAAGATTGAATGATCCGGATTGCCAGCGCTCCATCTGCTCATAGAGAAGCCCCCAACTAAGCGCCATTAAAAAGTAGCAGAAAACCGCCCCATATATGATGTCTGCATCCGTCGAAGTGCGCCCCGTCAACTCGGCGAAAGTGACGATTAGGCAGCCCAAAACGATCACAGCCGTCAAAGCTGTTGTTTCGTTCACGTAGACATTGCTTCCCGCCATTCTGGTGAAACTGAACAACAACCAAGAAATGAGCACGGCCCAAACGAGCAAGCGCACCCAACCATGAAGTTTCACAACCCGTTCCGTCCCTACGAAAATGAGGGTGAAAAGCAAATAGCTCATCATCTCCGCCAGGAGGTAACCGCCGCCGTCGATCCGTAGAGCCTCGAAAAAAAGCGTGAACAGCATTAGCGCCAGCAGCAAACGCCATTTCCAGCGCGCCATCAGCTTGTTTAAATTCTTATCCATCGACTCCTCATATCTAAAACTCCGGCCGCAAAAGAATGGTTGGTGATACTGCCTTCGCAGCGTTTAAAGGATCCATTACACGTCCCGCCATGCCCCTCCACTCGGCCAGGCACCCGAGTGATGCGCGTAGTTGGCGCGCTGCCCCTTTCTCAACCGCTCAAGCCAAGAACGACGGCGACGAACCGGTCCAAGTCGAGGGCTGCACCGCCCAGCATCGCAATACGGACGGAAGGCAGCTTCGGTGCCCCAGCCTCCTAATCAACTCAATTGATGGTCGGGATGATAAACCGGATAGACGCGCACGTATTCGAACTTGTCGTTTGCGCTAACGCAATAAAACGCAGCCATTATCAATCTGAACTCGCTGCCCGCTTTATGTTCCACTCCAACCCACTCAAGATCCTTCTTGCACTTAAAATCGATAGGAGCTTCCGTGGCGACAGCGTGTCGGAAGCCACGAATGAAGTGTGGTCTTGTATCTCCAACTGCATCAAACAATGCACTTTTCCAGAATGAAACCGTCACGTCTTTTCCGACATTCTTTGTGGCATTTGGAATGTACTAAAAAGTGGCATGCGACTGATAATACTTGTCATAGAAAGCGCTAAAACCGCTCCCGTTACCTGCGCACGCCGCGTTGAAATCTTTGATGTATTGACTGTAAATTTCTTCCGTAATCATTGCATCGTTCTACGCGATCGGTACGCTCCCCATCCTTCAACTTTACTCGCAAGTGCAGCCACGTACATCAAACAAGCGTCCACCATTCAGCGGCTTGCTTCGGCACCGGTGGACCGCCGGCCCTGAGCGCATCGCGACTGTAAGCCTGAATGCGAACCGCATGGATGTATCACCCTCCATTTAAGGCTGCAGCCCAAGCATCTTGATGAGGGCCGGACCGGCGCACCGCACGAACCGGGAATTCCAATGAAATCAGACGGAGCCAAAGGGACCTCGAAGCACGGCCTCACTGAACAGGGCGCTCCGGCAAACGCCGTTATGTTAACCGCTCGCCTCCTATATGCTGCAGCCCGCGCTGGTTTTCGGCAACGGCGCGATTTCCACGTGCTAAGAAACTGCTATCCTGGCGGCACGCTACTTACTGAGCAATTTCGTAGCTGGGCCTGCCAGCAGTTGCACGCAGCACGGACGCCACTCTGAGAACGGTCGAGAACGCCTCGCAGAGCCGGCACCAAGCCAAGACCCGAACGAGTTAGAGAGTATCGGAATCATGGCAACGACATCCCGTAGACACGTTACGGTTTTCGCGCTTGCGATGATGACGGTCGCCGCGGCCATTCGGCTCCGCCACGCGCAGCCCGACCTTCCACGCAGCTATGGAGTCCCCGACGGAGATGTTGGAATGTGGATTGTTGCCGGTATTGGCTTTATCGCAGTGGCCTTTACATTCGTCGTAGGCTTCATTCCACCGATACAACTGCCGGTAGGCAGCCCTGTCCTCTGTGTCGCCCTCGTGGCAGCCGGAGCCGTTATCTTCGTCGGCGCGCCCCTACTGATAAACACATTCAAGCAACCAAGCTGGGCTCCCTCGTTGGGGCCGCCGGCAAAAACCAAATTTCACTCAGCGGCTCAGAGAAAATGAGTTGCCTTTCCGCTCACCGGCAGCGGCCCGCCACCGCAGTCCAAAAGAACTTTGCGTCGTTGAGTTAACTAATGCCGATCCACCAAAAAGACGACGTTCGAACTCAACTCTTGGACGACGTCTATGCCGCTTCCGATTTATCGGCTCCGTTACCGAAATACAGACTTCCGGCCGACGAGCAACAATCGCGCCATATCTATCAAGTCCTGCAGGACGAGTTGATGCTGGACGGGAACTCGCGCCAAAACCTCGCGACTTCCTGCACCACATGGATGGAGCCCGAGGTCCAGCAGCTAATGGCCGAATGCGTCGAAAAGAACATCATCGACAAGGACGAGTATCTCCAGACAGCCGAATTCGAGGCCCGCCGCGCGCACATGCTGGCCGACCTTTGGAATTCACCCAAATCGGCAAAAACCATTGGCTGCTCAACAACCGGCTCAAGTGAAGCCGCCATGCTTGGCGGCCCGGCCTTGAAATGGAAGTGGCGCGAACGGCGCGGCGCCAAAGGCAAACCGACAAATAGACCAAACCTCGTCACTGGACCAGTCCAGGTCTGCTGGCACAAATTCTGCCGCCACTGGGATATCGAACTGAGCGAGATCCCGATGGACGGTGACCACCTCATCATGACACCCGAAGAAGCCGTCAAGAGATGCGATAAAAATACCATCGGTGTCGTTCCCACACTCGGTGTCACCTTCACCTGTCAATATGAGCCCGTGAAGGCTTTGAGTGATGCGCTTGACCGCCTCGAGCGCGAGCCAGCAATAAACACTCCAATTCACGTCGATGCGGCAAGCGGAGGTTTTCTCGCACCCTTCGTCGAGCCGGATCTAGCGTGGGATTTCCGCCTGCCACGCGTCAAGTCAATCAACGCATCGGGCCACAAGTTCGGCCTTGCTCCACT
The DNA here is from genome assembly GCA_030665765.1 of Filomicrobium sp. GTDB lineage: Bacteria > Pseudomonadota > Alphaproteobacteria > Rhizobiales > Hyphomicrobiaceae > Filomicrobium. The sequence goes on along the minus strand of DAOUZE010000040.1, from coordinate 7,022 downwards.
CGGGGTTGGTTGGATCGTCTGGCGCCATTCGGAAGACCTCGATGAAGACCTGATTTTCCGGGTCAACAATCTCGGTGGCGACATGCCGAAATTCGCTCTAAACTTTTCACCACCCGGAGGCGAGGTTGCCTGCCAGTACTATAACTTCCTAAGGCTGGGCCTGGAGGGATACCGGAAGATCCAGCAAGCCTGCTCCGACAACACCAAGTGTCTTGCCGAAGCAATCAGCAAGATGGAGCCATTCGAGATTATTCATGCAGGCGAGGGCGGACTTCCAGCGGTTTGCTGGAAACTGAAAGAGAACGCTGAGGTTTCCTTCAATATCTACGATTTTGCCGACCAACTGCGATCAAGGGGCAGGCTCGTTCCCGTCTATTCTATGCCCTCCAACCGAACCGACCCCGTTATCCAATGTATACTTGTGCGCCACGGATTCAGCCGTGATCTCGGCACCTTGCGGCTCGACGATATTCAACGCACGCTTGAGCATCTGGAAATATACGCGGCGAGCAAGCCGCTGACGGAGGAGGAAGCTGGAGGCGTCAATCATAGCGGCCGTTCGATAACAAAGCGCTGACGAAAGAGCATGAGTTAAAAATTAGAAGCCCGTTCAAAAATGCACCGCAAACGAAAATCGCTAAATAGACGAGAGATCATTGCAGAAGAAATTTAATACTGGATCGACTACTTCGGTCTGAACCAAGAGGCGCGACTCACGGCACGCCGATCAAACGAAGTTATGACAACCGGAGAAGCTAAATGATAAGAATAGACCCCAGGGAAACGGACAACATTATCATTGTGTCGCCGGAGGCGGCGATCACGGCCGAAGACATCGCGACGCTGAATGAAACAGTGGACGGCTTTATTAAGAGACATGACAAGGTCCCCAACCTCGTAATCCACGCATCAAGTGCACCTCATTGGAAAGACTTCCATGCCCTCTCATCACATATCAAGTTCGTCAGGGATCATCAAAGGGTCGTAAAGAAAGTCGCTATTGTCAGTGATAGCAGCCTACTTCGCATGGCGCGCGGCGTCGTGGATCTATTCGTCGGAGCGAAAGTCAGACGCTTTCCAGAGAGCGGTCTGGAGCAGGCCGTGGCCTGGGCGAAAGCAGAGGACGACCATCCAGGAAAACTGATCGTCATGCCCGATCTGCCTGGCGATGTGATCGGCCTGCAGGCCGAGGGCATCTTAACGGCCCAAGATTACCGCGAAACATTGGTGCCGCTGGTCGACGCCAAGTCCAGCGAACACGACAATCTGAAGCTGCTCTATATCATCGGGGAGGGTTTCGACGGTTTTTCAGCCGGCGCCCTCTGGGACGATACCCGCTTCGGTCTGTCCCACTACACTACTTTTTCCAAAATCGCGCTTGTCAGCGACGTCGATTGGATACGCCACAGTGTCAAACTATTCGGACACCTAATGCCAACTGAGGTGATGGTTTTTCACCTATCCGAATTCGACGACGCCAAAGCCTGGATCACCAGTTGAAACCTGGGCCGAACGGATTGACCGACCCGCTCATAGACGCACCTACTTGCCTGCAAGCCTATCGACGAGGAGCGCTATTTTTTGCTTCACGTCCGCAGGAATTGAATCGACATAGAAGCCTTGATGGAGTATCCCCATGACTAAAAACTTTTTCCTGCAAATCGCTATCCTGGTAGGCTTGACCGCACTTGCCGCCATCTATTGGCAGTCCGCTAAAGACGAAAAGCCTGCCGCCGCATTCATGTGTCCAGAGACGCATTCCAAAACGACAAGCACGGCTCTACAGGAAACACCCGAGCAGCTTGCTCAACTGACAGATATGCTGAAAGGCCCCGAACAAGAAAACACCGTGAACGTCATAGCAGGCGACCTCAAAAAGCAATTTCCGGACGCGGGCAATGCTGATATCGTGAACTATATGCTGACTGCGTACTGTCCTCTTGTTGCAGCTGAAAACGGCCTGAGCTCCGATGAAAAGCAAGCGCGAATGGATCGGTTTTCATCACAGGCCTATCAAATCCTCGGGGCAGATTAGTTCGTCTGCGGCGCAATTGTTCAATCACCAGTAATAAAGGTTGGGATGAGAAATGTCGGAAGATAAAGATCCGCAATATTCGGTCCGGGAAGTCGTTGCGGTTTTTCACAACGCCGATGACCTGGAAAACGCGATCGGCAAGTTGGAAGTCTCCGGGTTCGCTCGCCAAGATATCAGCGTCATGGCGAGCCAAACCGCGATTACCGACAAACTGGGGCATCATTTCGAACCTATCGACGCGATGGAGGATGATCCGCGCGTACCGCAGGCCGCGTTTGTCCGCAAAGAAGAGATCAGCGAAGCTAAAGCTGCTGCGATCGGTTTGCCGCTGTATCTTGGTGCAGCCGGTAGCGCACTGGCGGTCGTTGCATCCGGTGGCGCGCTTGCGCTAGCGATTGCTGCAGCGGCGGCCGGCGGACTCGTCGGCGGTGGTATCGGTGGCGTCATTGCCAAAGCTATCGGTGATCATCACGCCAAGGCCCTCCAAGCCAGTCTCGATGCTGGTGGAATTCTGCTCTGGGTGCGGATCAACGATCCCGACCACGAGAGCAAAGCGACAAGTATCTTGAGCGAATCCGGCGGCCAGGAGGTCCACACGCATGACATCAAGCGGACCTGGGGCATGCAGGATGTTCCGCTGCACGACTGGCAGCCAGATCCATTCCTCAAATAGGCACCACCTATCAATCGCCCGACCAGTGGGCGGAGGGTTGAATATACCGGAACGCCGCATCGTAGCTATCGACAGCGGCGTTCCCTTAGAATTCGACGGTGTATCCGGAAGGTCTAACCGAGGAACTGGAAGCAGGGCGCTGGAGATTTCGGCGGCGCCACGATGAAGGCCACCACACTTTTTGAAGATGGCGCCATTCCTGACATCAACATCGCGTCGGTCGTAAAGACGGCCGACAAGATAGAATATGTTTTCTTCCTCGACGGCAACGAACCTGTGAACCTCACCAGATTCCGCAAGCTCGATGAAGTGACGATCGTAAACTACTGCTATCACCCGGATGGCGGCAGCGGCGAGTGGCTGTGGGGCGACAAATAGTAATCGAGACAAGCCAACACGCACACGGATTGCTTCATGCAGTGTGCGTACTGGCTTGCACTTCTTGGCTTGAACTCACCACCTGTATCCAGGCCGCAGCTACGACAGATCGCTCAAATCCTTGAAGCCACGCTTCATGTCGTCCCAGTTCAACGCCGGCTGCTCATAGATTGCCGCTCCCATAGTGGCAAACAGCGGCTCATGGATCTCTAAGAATTTATACTCCGCGTCGATATCGTAAAACAATACGCAGTGTGCAGACCATCCTCCATGGAGAAGTAGGCCGCTTCCGGTTTGAGTTTATCAAATATGGACTCAAACGCTTTTGCCATGGACCCATCCCTAGCGGTTCGATTGCCGTGCTCGACCGGAATCTTTATGCGCAAAAGCATTCGCATCACGTATCTCCGTTAATCGACAAAAAAACTACTGAGCCCTCCGGAATTTTTGACGGATCACGAACTCAGGATAACGGCCGGTTTTCCAACAACAAGCACTTTCCCGAACAATCTATGGGCCGGCTTGGGCGTTGCCGCGTTCAAACATAAGCTCGGGATGTGATGTCTGTCGGTGGCGTGATGACATCAACCAGTTGCCCAAGATCAGCGTGAGTATAAGGTCCACGAAAGAGCAGGACGTTACCGCCACCAAGGACGACTTGCAGAACGCAATCGCTACCGGCCGATCTTTTGGACCATCACCGAGCGTAGGCATCGAAGCTACAAGAAACCAACATGTCAGAAGATCCGATTGCGAGCGGCGGCAAGAAGACTTCCGGCGATTTGGAGACGGCGGAGCTCGACGCGGTCTACCATCAACTCGCAACGTCTCCCAAGGGGCTGACAACAGCCCAAGCGCAACAACGGATTGAAAAGTACGGCCGCAACGAACTGGTCGACAAGGAGGCCAGCGACCTGGAGAAGTTCTTGCGCTTCTTCTGGGGACCGATTGCCTGGATGATCGAGGCTGCCGCCGTTCTGTCCCTGCTGATGGGCCATTGGTCGGACCTCGCCATCATTCTTGTGCTGCTCTTCTACAACGCCATCTCCGGCTTCTGGCAGGAGCGCAAGGCGTCAGATGCCCTGGCCGCGCTGAAGGCGGGACTGGCACCCAAGGCTACCGCACTGCGCGATGGCAAGTTCACCTCCATGGGCGCTGACGAAGTTGTTCCCGGTGACGTCCTGCGAATCAAGCTGGGCGAGGTCGTCCCCGCTGATGTGCGGTTCATTGACGGCGACTACATCAGCATCGACCAAGCTGCATTGACAGGCGAATCCCTGCCAGTGAGCAAAAAAATTGGTGACGTCGGATACTCAGGCAGTATCGCCAAGATGGGCGAGATGAGTGCTGTCGTGATCGGCACCGGCAACAACACCTTCTTCGGGCGCACAGCACGCCTGGTGGCCAGCGCAGGTGGCGGCGCTTCGCATACCCAGAAAGCAACGACCCAGATTGGTGACTTCCTGATCTTCACGTCGGTGGTCCTCTGCACGATCTTGGTGGGTTTCAATATCTACCACGACATTGTCGCGCCAACTGCCTGGCAGTGGTCCGAATTGGCCGACATCGCACGCATGGTGCTGGTGTTGTTGATTGCCTCCATTCCTGTGGCCATGCCATCCGTGATCACCGTCACCAATTCGCTAGGCGCTCAACAACTTGCAAAGAAGAAAGCGATCGTCTCAAGGCTTGAAGCCATCGAGGAACTGGCCGGTGTCGATGTCCTCTGCTCGGACAAGACCGGAACGTTAACAAAAAACATCCTCTCCCTCGGTGATCCTATCCTGTTCGGCGCCACCACCGCCGATCAACTGATCCTTGCCGGCGCCCTGGCTTCGGAAACAGACAGTGAGGACGCCATCGACAAGGCTGTCATCGGCGGCCTCAAGGGTCCCAAGGCTTTGGACGGTTACAAGGTAACCGAATTCGTTCCCTTCGACCCGGTGAGCAAGCGCACCGAAGGGCAAGTCACCGATGCCAAGGGCAAAACCCTGAGATTCACCAAGGGCGCACCTCAGGTCATCCTCGACCTTTGTAAACCCGACGCTATTACGGCCGCCAAGGCCGACAAAACAGTTGCCGACTTGGCCGCCAATGGTATGCGTGCTCTGAGCGTTGCGGAATCCGAAGACGACGGCAAAAGCTGGAACTTCCTCGGCATTCTATCGATGCTCGATCCACCCCGAGATGGCTCTAAGGAGACCATCAAGAGGGCAAAGGAACACGGACTGCGGGTTAAAATGGTCACAGGCGACGATGTCGCTATCGGGAATCAGATATCGAGCCAACTTGGTATGGGCTCACACCTTATCGCCGCCTCCGACATGTTCACAAAAGACATGGACATGAGCCATCTGCCCGCTCGAATAACCGAGTGTGTTGATAAGGCGGATGGGTTTGGCCGGGTGTTCCCTGAGCACAAGTACGGTATCGTCAGAGCATTACAAGACCGGGGGCATGTCGTTGCCATGACCGGAGACGGCGTCAACGATGCACCTGCACTCAAGCAAGCCGATTGTGGGGTTGCGGTGAGTGGAGCAACCGACGCGGCCCGCGCCGCTGCCGCCTTGATCCTGACAGCCCCGGGGCTGTCAACGATCATCGACGCGATCGATGAATCGAGGCGGATTTTCGAGCGGATCATCAACTACATCATGTTCAGGGTGGCCATGACATTGGACATCATGTTCGTTGTTGTGTTGGCGACGCTGTTCTTCGGCTTTTCACCTTTGACGCCGGTCATGATCATCCTGCTGGCGCTGCTCGACGATATTCCAATCATGACGATCGCCTATGACAACACTCCGTCACCTAAACAGCCGGTGCGTTGGCAAATGCAACGGCTTCTATTCGTTTCTGGCTTCATGGGAGCTATGGCGGTAGCGCAAACCTTCGGACTGCTACTCATCGGCATGGAATGGCTCAGCAATCCGCAGTGGCAGTCCTGGATCACGCTGACCCGAGATCAATTACAGACAGCCGTCTTTTTACAAATCGTCGCCGGTGGCCATCTATTATTGTTCGTGATGCGTGCGCGATGTTCTTTCTTCCAACCACCGTGGCCAGCGAGGCCTCTGTTTTTGGCTGTTGTCGGCACCCAGATCTTCGCTGTCTTGATGTGCGGTTTCGGCTGGTTCGTGACGGCATTGCCCTGGACCGTCATCGGCTTAATTTGGCTCTACTTGCTAGGCTGGATGCTCATTCTCGATTGGATCAAACTGTCGCTCTACGGCAGACTGCGTGATGCGGCCGAACATCCACGATGGTACACGCGCTTCCTCCAGAGCCGGCATCCTTCACATTCCGTTGCCAGTCCCTAGGGCACTGCCCAAGCACCTCAGAGGAAGACTCGCCATGAACTACATCGATAGATTCCGCGTGAGGCCCGGAAGCAAAATCGATCTCAACAAGATCGATGCCAACTTCAAGGACAAGCATGAATCGCACAAGCATGCGTTGTCGGAGATCGAGGCCGATAATCAAAGGCTGCACGACCTGCAGTATCTCATGTATGCGGAAGGCAAGCGGTCACTATTGATCTGCCTGCAGGGCCGAGACGCAGCGGGTAAGGACGGCACTATCAACCATGTGCTTGCCGCCATGAACCCGCAGGGTTGTAAGGTGATCGGCTTCAAGGTTCCCACCAAGGAGGAGGCCGCCCACGACTTCCTTTGGCGTTGTCACCAACACACACCAGGCAAGGGGCAAGTGGCCATCTTCAACCGCTCCCACTACGAAGACGTACTCGTCCAACGGGTGCATAACATGGTGCCTAAGGAAGTTTGGTCGGGACGCTACGAGCACATCAACAACTTTGAAAAGCTGCTCCACGACAACGCAACCCACATCCTCAAGTTTTACCTCCACATCGATCCCGCCGAAGAGCTCAAGCGATTCAAGATGCGCATCGAAGATCCCGCCCGGAACTGGAAGATC
>DAOUZE010000289.1 GCA_030665765.1 Filomicrobium sp. | reverse complement strand
CCCAAGCTCCTGGACTGCAGTAACGAGTGCATCGAGTTCGAGACTGCGGCGGCGTTCCAAATCCTGCAGCATCGAGATCTTGTGCCCCTTGACCGAACCCGCCGCGTTGAGGCGGCGTTCAATCATTTCTTCAGGGATTTCGAGACCGAGTGCCTCAGATACGGCTTTGGCCTCATACATCATGATTTTGCAAAGTTCGCGTAGGGATGGCTCGCTCGTCAAACGATCCAGCGTTGCGTGCGTCAACGCACTTACCGGGTTGAAGCAGACATTGCCCCAAAGCTTCAGCCAGACGTTCCAACGCACGTCGTCCCGAATGGGCGCTTCAAAGCCTGCTTCGGTTAGGGCGGCGGATAGCTTTTGCACGCGATCCGAACGTGTTCGGTCTGGCTCGCCAATGGTAAATCTCTTGAATTCACGGTGCTCGATCACGCCAGGCTCTATAACTTCGCAGGCTGGATCGACGACATAACCAATTGCGCGCTCTGGTCCGATGAGTTTCCATTGCCTGCCACCAGGGTCGACAGACTTGAGGACATGGCCTTCGTATGCCCCCCCGTGCTTGTAAAAGTACCACCACGGGACTCCGTTCATCGCGGTAACTACGGCTGTCTCAGGACCTAGCAGTGGTGAAAATTTATCGCCGCTCTCAGCAGCCTGGTGTGCCTTCAGCGCACATAAGACAAAGTCCTGGTGTCCAAAGTCTGCGGGTTTGTCACTCACCGGGAACCGGGCGTGCCGTTCCTGGCCATCGATCAAAAGCCGCACACCGTTTTCTTTCATCCCCTCAAGGTGCGCCCCCCGAGCGATGGCGCACACCTCATGACCAGCAAGCGCGAGCTCGACGGCGAGATAACCACCGATCGCACCAGCGCCAAATATGCAGAACTTCATCGGGCTGGAATCTCCTTGATCAGAAGAAGCGCTCTGCGCCACCTGATGCCTCTATGGTGCAGCCGGTCACGAAACCGTTGCGGTCCGAGGCCAGAAACGCGGTGATGTCTGCGATCTCTTCTGACGTCCCGAAGCGACCTACAGGCGTGTACTCGGCACCAACATGTGCAATTAAATCATCGTCGTCCAAGTCAGCCAAGTCAGGTCGTGTCTGCCGCACTTTCGGGAGCATATTTTCTTCCCAATTTTCCGTGCGGATCGCACCAAGCGCGACTGCGTTGACAAGAATACCGTGCTGAGCGACTTCGAGCGCTAACCCCCGCGTCAAATTATTGATGGCCGCGCTGAGAACGTGAGAAATCAAAAGCTTTGGATTCGGATAAATCCCGCCGACCGAAGACATATTGACGATCCGTCCCCATCCTCTCTCGCGCATAACGGGGATTGCAGCACGATTAAGACGGATCATCGCGTGCAACTTAATGTCTTCCATCTCCTTCCAAGCTTCATCATCATTCTCCATGAGACCACCGGGATGGGCACGGCCGGCATTGTTGACAACAATGTCGACGCCACCAAAGTTCTTTGTGGCTTCTTCAACGAGTTGCTCGCCAGCCTCCGCGCGGGTGACATCGAGCGGAACTGCGATGACGTCTGCGCCGGTCTCGTTGCGTAGCTTTTGCGAAGTTGCATTCAAGCGGTCAGCACCGCGTGCGGTCAAAACAAGCTTGACGCCAGCAGCCGCGAATTCGCGAGCAATCGCTTCGCCTACGCCAGCACTTGACCCGGTCACAATGGCAACTTTTCCGTCTATCTTTAGGTCCATGGCGTGCGTCTCTCAGAATCTGTGCTGCTCGATTAGGCTTTGCCCAATTTCTCGGAAACCCTGTAAGAGATGTGCTGCTCGTTGCGCGGCAGCGTGATCTCAAACTGGAAGCTGTCGGTTGGGTAATAGAAGGTCATAAGCTCCAGCACGCTGCCATTTTCCGCATACGTGATGCGGTCCATGGAGAGGCACGTTGAGTCGGGCGGCACGTTTAGAGCCTCGGCAACATCTTCTTCCAAGGGCGTACTGTGAATGATGTGCTTGGCCTCTTTAATTGCTATGTGCATCTCCTTCTCGAATACCGAATAGGTCGTTTCCTTGAGATGATCTTCCTGGCTCAAGACTTCCGCAACGCCGCTCATTGCAAGTGGCAAAAAGAGGTCGACAAGGGCCAGAGGCGCGTCCTCGTGAAGATACACGCGGCGCAACCGCGTAACGATCGGGTCCTCTAGGAGGCCAAGCATGGTCGAGACGCCCAGCGGAGCTTCGATCTGCTCAAGTCCAAGGATGCGAACCTCCGGTTCGATGCCGCGGGAGCGCAGCGCTTCAATGATGGTGCTAGCTTCGCGATTCAATTTTTGGCTGACCTGAGGAGCACTAACGAACGTTCCTCGGCCGCGACGCCGGTAGACGAGTCCGCGTTGCTCCATGTTGGACAGTGCCTGGCGGACGGTGATGCGGCTGACCTTGAATTCCTCAACCAGCGCCGCCTCGCTAGGCACCATATCGCCGCTTCGCAGTCCGCCTGAGCGAATACGATCCTCAAGCGTCTCCATTAGCTGGACGTAGAGAGGCACATCGGATTTACGGCTAATCAAGTCCAATTCGTCATCCAATCCTTCTTTGTCTCGAGACTAGATGTCGAACCGAGATTGGAACCTCTCCATTCCGACAGTTATGCTCTTGACCTGTGTGTATTCGTGCATGGCTTCTGCTCCATGCTCCCGACCGATGCCACTCATCTTGTAGCCGCCGAACGGAATTTCGGATTGGTAGCCATATGCGTTAATGAAGACGTTTCCGGATTCAAGCCGGTTGGCAAGTCGGCTGCTCTTGCGAATGTCGTTTGACCAGACATACGACGCGAGCCCGAACTCAGAGTCGTTGGCCATTGATACAGCATCGTCCAAATCCTTGTAAGTCGTAACGCACAACACAGGACCGAACAGCTCCTCGCGTGATGCAGCCATGTCTGGGGTCACATTCGTAAGGATCGTGGGAGGGAAGAAGTTGCCATCTTCTAGACCAGGGGTCGTGACTTTGCTCCCGCCGCAGTAAATTGTTGCCCCGGCTGCCTCAGCCGCCTTCACATCACTCGCGATGGAGGCCAAGCGATCCGCTGTCATTAGAGGTCCGAGTTGTGTCTTCCCGTCTAGCGGATTACCCATTGGGATCCGCGCGGCCTTTGCCGCCAAGTCGGCCACAAACTTGTCATGCATTTTCTGTGGAATAAGCAGCCGTGTCCCCGCAAAACATACCTCTGCTTTACGAGCGAACGCCTGCGTCAGTACGCCATCAATAGCCTCGGCCCAATCGATATCCTCGCAGACGATAATCGGGCCCTTGCCTCCCAGTTCCAACACGGCAGGCGTGACGGTTGGAACGCATTGGCGCAGAATCTCAAGACCTCCCTCCGTACCGCCGGTAAAGATGACCTTGCGGACACTCGGGTGCTCGACAATGTCCTTGCCGACTGTTCGGCCGCTGCCGGTCAGAATGCTGATCGACCCCTTCGGGAAGCCTGCCTCGTCGATAATCTTGGCAAATCGCAAGATGCTGAGTGGCGCAACGATAGATGGCTTGATAACCATCGTGTTGCCGCATGCGACCGCCGCCGCAAAACCGCGAGCCATAAGTTTGAGCGGAGTGTTCCAGGGTACGATTTGACCGATAACGCCAAACGGTTCGCGTCTGGTGAAATTGTAGCGGCTTCCCAGGTCCTGATATCTGCCTTCAATCTTGCCGGCAAAACCCGCAAAATACTCCATGTGAAGAGCGGACGTTGAAACCTCCATCCGCGTCTCGCGGATCGGGATACCGGTGTCCATAGTTTCGAGAGTAGCGAATGTCTCGAGGTCGCGCCTCAAGAGCTCGGCAACCCGCATCAATAACTTGCCCCGTTCACGACCCGTCATGCCTTGCCATTCTTTGCTTCTGAATGAAGCGTGAGCGGCCTTCACCGCTTGATCGACCTGGTCGCTGCTCGCAGGAGAAATGCTGCAGATTTCTTTGTTGTTGAACGGATTGAGTATTGGTGTTGACGATCCGCTGTCGCCATCTGTCCATTCTCCATTGATATAGTGGCGCACCTCAATGTCGGCTTTGTTATCGGCAAGAGCGGTGACAGTCATTTTCCTTTTACCTCATGCGCATTGTTAGAAGCTGGTAAAGTCGATGGCCCGGCAGGCTTTTCCTTCTTTTTCGATTCCAGGAACTCCCTCCGAACCGTCCAAACAAGGAAGGAGACGAACAGAACGACAAAGGTCAGGCTGATTGGTTTTTTCAAGAAGATGAGTGGGTCGCCAAGCGCAATGATCAGCGACATGCGAAATTGGGTCTCGAAGATCTTGCCGAGGATCAGAGCCAGCAAAAGTGGAAGGATCGGGTAATTCCACCGCTGCATGTAGTACGCCAGCACGCCCGCTGAAAGCATGACCCAAACATCAAGCACGCTATTCTGCAGCGCATAGGAGCCAATGACGCAAAACAGTACAATTGTCGGCATCAGAACGCGTGCTGGAATTCGGATGACCTTTACAAACAATGGAATGGCCAACAAGCTGATGATTGCTAGGAGAACAAGAGAAATCCCGAACGATGCAAACAGACCGTAGACAATTTCAGAACTGTCGCGGAATAACGTGAAGCCTGGGGTCAAACCCTGGATCAGGAGTGCGCCAAGCATGACCGCTGTGACCGGGTCACCTGGTATTCCGAGGATGAGCATTGGAATAAGCGCGCCGCCGGTCAGTGCGCTATTGGCTGCTTCAGGTGCTGCAATTCCTTCAGGA
>DAOUZE010000414.1 GCA_030665765.1 Filomicrobium sp. | reverse complement strand
TCGTGAACCGCTCTGGCGCCGGCAAACGACACCGTCCGCGGTAACCCAGATAAGGCATGGATCATACGGATCAGATAGGATTGACCACGCTCCCGACCTAGCGGCAGCACTGAACAGCGGGTTTCCGCCGACACCGAATTGGCTAGCGACATTATGGCAAACTGCGCGAGTGGATCGATCGCATCGGGAGCAAAGACGAAAACTCCGTACTTCGCGTTGCTCAACTTCTCGGCGAAAAACCGTTTTGCTTCGCCCACCAAGTTGTCGGCTAGATTGACGGGCCGCCCCTGCGCGATCGCGGACAGGATGCCTAGCTGCTCGCTGAGACCCTGCCCACCAAGCGTGAAACTCTCCGCCGATGCGAATAGTTCCCCGGAGATCTCGGTATTGCCAATTCGGATCACCGTCCGGCCGGCGCTCGGCGACGTAAGTCGCCGAAAGGCTGCATCTTCTGCGAGCCTATCGGTCACGGGGCCCGCAACGATCACCAGGTCCGCGCGCACGTGCGCCTCGCCGGGAACGGTTCCAAGCGTGCCTTGTTCCTGAGCTGGAGCAAGCCCGGTCTCGGCGGTATGGTCAAGCACGGCACCGGCCTGCCTGGCCAAAGCGACAGACGCCGCCGCGCCAGCCAGGTCAACACGGTTAACAACGATTATCGGCGCTCTGGATTGGCCGAGAAGTATCGCGCACTTCTCGATACCGTGTCGTGCTGTGGAATTTTTCGGATCGAAGATGGTCATGGTCCTTCCGGATCGGAGCTTCGCGCTGGAAGGAAGCATGGACGTTCGTCGAAGACAACACCCGATCAGCTGACAGATGCAAGCGATTGGATCGGCTGACATTGCCCTGCCGGATTTCGATGGCTAGGGTACGTCCGCCTGCGCGCCAATCGGCAGCACATGCGAAAAAAGCTGAGGCTCTTTGGGAGGATAGGAATGCTGCGATCGCTCACTTTTGGACTTTTACTGATGCCGCTCGTGATGTTGAGTGCGGCGCATGCGCATGGTCCAACGCGCCAGAAGGCCATGGAAACCGTGGAAATAGATCTTCCGGCCGACAAAGTTTGGGCCGCGATCGGCGATTTCCAAAACCTCAACTGGCACCCAGTGATCGATAAGACGGAAGGCGAGGGTGGCAATGAGCCTGGCGCCAAACGCAAACTGACGCTAACCGGCGGCGCCAACATTTTCGAGGAACTCCTGAAATATGACGCTGACAGCCGGCTGATGAAGTACATCATTACCAAAGTCGACGTGAAGGTATTACCGGTCAACAATTACTCCTCCATCCTCAGAGTCGAAGATCTGGGTGGTAGCAAGTCGAGGGTAATATGGAAGGGTGCTTTCTATCGCGGCTACATGAACAACGATCCGCCCGAGGACTTGAACGATGCCGCTGCCGTCAAGGCAGTGAAAGGCGTTTACCGTGGCGGCCTCGATGAGCTTAAGAAGAAGCTCGAGGCGGCCGGTTAGTGGCATTCGGTGCAAAGAAGGAACGTGTTGAACGGGCGGTGGCCGTGCTGGCCGCCGCTTTCGCCTTCACTCTTTTTGCCGTCTTGGCGCCATCGCATGCGCTCGCCCAGGCGGCCGAGCACGAGGCTTTGGTGACTAGCCAGCTGGCCGAAAAGGTTGCATTTGTCGATCTGGCCACCTGGAAAGTCACCGCCGAGATTGCGGTTCCCGGCAAGCCTGCCGGCGTCGCTCTGTCGCCCGACCGCCGCAGGGCCTATGTGACTGCCCCCGAAGCCAAACAACTGGTGATAATCGACACGCAAGAACGCGCGGTCATCAAGCGGATCGCCATCGGCAACGGTCCACTCGGTGTTGCGGTTCATCCTGGCGATGGCCGCATCTTTGTCGCCGACTGGTACGATCACCGGCTTGCAGTCGTGGATCCGCAATCACTGACGGTCACCGCCCATGTTACGGTCGGAGAATCCCCGTCGGGCGTCGCCGTGAGCCCGGATGGCCGGCTGGTGCTCACAGCTGACCGCGACAGCCACCAGGTTTCGTTTATCGATGCGGCCTCTCTGCGCGTGATCAAGGCCGTGCCCGTCGGAGAGCGGCCCTTCGGCGTGACCATCGATGCTGCCGGTAAGCGCGCCTACACCGCTAACGTTAAGAGTAATGACGTCAGTGTGATTGATATTGAATTGGGCAAAACGCTCGCGGCGGTGAAGGTCGGCCGCCGGCCCTACGCGGTCGCCCTCGCAAGTGGCCGTGCCTTCGTCACCGATCAATACGTCGAGACCGTCAGCGTCATCGACTTGAAGGACCTTGAAGTCATTAAAAAGATTAGCGTTGGCGCCTATCCCGAAGGGATCGTCGCGGACCAGGCGGGCCGGTTCATCTACGTGGCATGCTGGGAAGAAAACACGTTGGAGCGTATCGATGCGCGCACACTTGCCGTCACCGGCAGCGTCACAGTTCCCGACGGTCCCAGGTCATTTGGTGCCTTCCTACGTTGAAGGAAAACGCCCGGTCATCTTGTGTCGGCAAACCCCCGTAGTGTAACGGTTCAAAAATAACCTCATGTCCAGGTCCGGATGACACGGGCCCCAAAAATCGAGTTGGAGGAAATCATGCAGCTATCGGTATCTAGTGCATTTCGGATGAATCTCGCCGCTGTGGCGCTGGTCATTGGCGCTTCAGCCGGACAAACAGCCGATACACCGCCAAGCATTGCCGCCGGACTTTTCGATAAAGAGCATATCGGCCAGTTGCCCGCCGGAACGGAACTTACCTATAAATTCGAGCGCGACGGATCCGAGCCCAAGCTCTTGGGCCCGAACTACAAGGACGACGTCAAAATCACAATTGATGAAGTCACAGACGACGGCAAGCGCACCGTCGGCATTCGTGTGTTCACAGGGCATCGCGGCCGCGACGTCAGAACCTTTACCGGTCTGTCTATAAACCCAATTCTGGTCTTCTATCTCGATCGGGCTGTCGTTAATTTTGCAACGCTCGCCGGCGGTAATCGCGCCTACCACAAGAACCGCTTCCGCATCGCCATGCGCACCAAGGATGGACTGTTCCCGACAACTTTCCAATATAAAGGCAAGACCGTTAAAGGTTACCGGCTCGCCATTAGGCCGTACTCTGGCGACAAGAACCTTCAC
>DAOUZE010000285.1 GCA_030665765.1 Filomicrobium sp. | reverse complement strand
GCCTCCATATCGATCACGCCCTCTAGGGGGATTGCCGCTGTCGTCTCGCCGGTGACGATCAACGCTGCGCCCTTAGGTGCCGCATCAGAAAATGTGATCTCATCAAGTCGCGCCAACCGCGCGATGGTATCTTCATGCCGGTCGCAGCGCATCCGTATCTTGGCGTCGGCAGCAACGAGAAGCATCGGAATCTTGGCGCCTGCCGGAACGTTCATCTCGCTGCGCACCGAGCGGATCTCCGAGACAAGTTCAATGACCCAGCTGATCTCGGCATCGGCGGCATCATCCTCATTACCCTCCAGCACCGGCCAGGCCGACAGCGTCAAAAGCGACGACCGCCCCTCGCCGTGCTCAACCATATGCGCCCACAATTCCTCCGTGATGAACGGCATGAAGGGGTGCAAAAGTTTCAAAATTTGATCGAGCGTCCAGGCGACGCACGCGCGCGTTTCAGACTTGGCCGCTTCATCATCGCCCATCAAAAGCGGCTTGATCAGCTCCAGATACCAATCGCAGAACACATCCCAGACGAACTCGTACGCAACGCCTGCGGCTTCATTGAACTTGTAAGCCTCGATGCCGGCGGTGACGGCTTTAGATGCTCGCTCGGTCTCACCAATCACCCACTTATTGATCGTCGCCTCGACATTCGCCGGGTCGAAATCGCGTTGCCGTACGCACTCATTCATCTCCGCGAACCGCGCCGCGTTCCAGAGCTTGGTGGCGAAGTTGCGGTAACCTTCGACACGCTGCTTGCTCAGCTTGATGTCGCGCCCCTGGGCGGCCATCGCCGCAAGCGTAAAACGCAGCGCATCCGCCCCGTACTCGTCGATGATGACGAGCGGGTCCATGACGTTACCCTTTGACTTCGACATCTTTTGCCCCTTCTCGTCGCGGACGAGGGCGTGGATATAGACGTCGTGGAACGGCACTTCCTTTCGGAAATAGAGGCCCATCATCATCATCCGGGCAACCCAGAAGAAGATGATATCGAAGCCCGTAACCAACACGCTGGTCGGGTAGTAGCGCCCCACTTCCGGAGTCTCTTCAGGCCAGCCGAGCGTTGAAAACGGCCACAGCGCGGAGGAGAACCAGGTGTCGAGGACATCCTCGTCACGCGTCAGCTCCTTCGGTTCGCCATAGTGTTTATTGGCGAGTTTCAGAGCCTCGGCTTCGTCGTGGGCAACGAAGACTTCCCCGTCGGCTCCATACCAGGCCGGGATCTGGTGCCCCCACCACAGCTGCCGCGAGATGCACCATGGCTGGATGTTTCGCATCCACTCGAAATAGGTCTTTTCCCAGTTGCCCGGAATAAACTTCGTGCGCCCGTCCTCGACCGCCCTGATCGCATCTTGCGCCAGTTCTTCAGCATTGACATACCACTGGTCGGTCAAGAAAGGCTCGATGACCACACCTGAGCGGTCGCCATGCGGCACCTGATGCGTCGTCGGCTCGATTTTTTCGAGCAGTCCAGCCGCGTGCATGTCTGCAAGGATCTTCTTGCGCGCAACAAATCTATCAAGCCCACGATAGGCTTCCGGCGCATTGACGTTGATCGACCCATGCTCATCAAGAACGTCGATCTGGTCCAGTCCGCAGCGCTTACCAACCTCGAAGTCGTTGAAATCATGCGCCGGTGTGATCTTGACCGCACCGGTCCCCTTTTCAGGGTCAGAGTATTCATCCGCTACGATCGGGATCTCGCGTCCAACCAGCGGCAACACCACTTTTTTGCCAACAAGATCGGTGTAGCGCTCGTCAACGGGATGAACCGCGACACCGCTATCGCCGAGCATCGTCTCCGGCCGGGTCGTCGCGACGACGATAAACCGCGAAGGGTCATCCTTCAGCGGATAGCGGAAATGGAACATGTGCCCACCGGGATTCTTGTCGAGCAACTTGTTCAACGCACTGAAATCGAGTTCCTCGCCGTCCGCTTCCGCCCATTTGAACTTGCCGGCAGCCTCAACCTGAATAACCTCCAGATCCGAGATTGCCGTCTGGAATTTGGGATCCCAGTTTACGAGCCGTTTGTCCTTGTATATGAGCCCAGCGTTATATAGCTCGACGAACACCTTTAGGACCGCCTCAGACAGGCCATCGTCCATGGTGAAACGCTCGCGCGACCAGTCGCAAGACGCCCCTAGCCGCTTCAGTTGATTGACGATGATCCCACCCGACTCGTCCTTCCAAGCCCAGACCTTATTCAAAAAGGCCTGGCGCCCGATGTCTCGGCGGCTTGGCTCCTGGCGCTCCATCATCTGCCGTTCGACGACCATCTGCGTTGCGATACCGGCGTGGTCCGTCCCCGGCTGCCACAGCACATCGCGTCCTCGCATGCGTTCGAAACGGCACAGAACATCCTGCAGCGTGTTGTTGAGCGCATGCCCCATGTGCAGCGAACCGGTCACGTTCGGCGGCGGAATAACGATCGCAAACGGCTCCCCGGGCGCATCGTTTTGTACGGCACGGCCGCACTTGAACGCCTCAGTAGAGTCCCATTTGTCGTGAATGCGCGGCTCGATGGTGGCCGGCTGATAAGTCTTTTCGAGCATTGCGGTTCGCAGGGTGGATTGCACTTAACGTGCACAAGATGGCAGGTGGTACGACCCATGCCTCGCGGCGTCAACATTGACGGTTCCGCCGCGACCTATTGTGCGGGCATCAAGGCCGCACACCACCGACCTGTTTCACATAGGCCTGGCTCAGGATTGGTTTCCGTGAAACACCCGCGGCAAGCCCTTCCCGAGCGCCAACAGCCCGTTCAGCTCAGACCATTGGGTTTGCGCGCCGAAGTGTCGAGCTGCTTTTTCACACTCTCGGCAACTTCGATCCGAAGCGCATTCTCTACGATCCGCGGCATATTGTTTTCCAACCATTCCCGCAGAAGGGGACGCAATAGATCGGCAACCGTGTCTTCCAGCGTGCGAATCCCGCCAGCATCGTTCGACATGAGGATGTTTGACACAGACAGCCCCTCTCCAACTGAAACCTCGTTTGCCGCTGCGATAACGGGCTCTTTCTGCGTCTCGATTGGCTTTGGTTCGGGTTGGGTGACACCCGATACTGTTGCAGCAGCCTCCTCGGACGGCGTCGCCGCCGTAGCGAAGGACCCAACCTTGGGCTTAACCTCGGCTTCCTCCGCGGACTGGGACTGGCAAGGTGCTGTATCGGCCTGAAGCGCATCATCATCAGTTAGAACGCGCGCTTCTCCGGCAACAGCGTTGAAGAAATCTCTACCGCCGGCCGGCCCCGCAGCCTTAGAATCCAGTGGTCGGGGCGTCGCAGCCAAGAATCCTACATTGGCGCTTTTGAAACCTGCATCAGCCTTCCGCTCGGCATCATCGGTCGGTTTTTGCGCCGGATCTTCGGCTTTTTCCACCGAGCTGGCCCGATCGTGTCCGTCGCCGAAATCACCTGAGGTGGCCGGTATGGTTTGTTCCGCTGACTTTTGCGGCATCGCCGCGATGACAACCGGTTGCGCTGCCTCGGTGGCTGCAGCGGGCTCCGTCGGTGTTTGGTCGTCGCGCGTCGCGGCGACGTCTGAACTTGCCGGCACAAAAGGTTCGGTTTCAATGGCTGCTGCCGGTGTCTCGCCAGCGGCCGAACTCGGACTACGCGCGCGCAACGTGGCAAAATCGAACCCGCCGACGGATGGCGTCGGTCTGAGATCTGCCACCGGCGCTGCTGTCGGATCCGGTTCGGACTGCAGATTCGTCGCTGGCGACGCCTCGGCACCTGCTTCAGACTTCGGTTCGGGTTTGGTGGTCAAGGCTGATGCGCCTGTAGCCGCTTTATTTTGTTGGGGGTCAACGGTGGGCGATGCCGCCGGATGATCTTCTACCGGCCGCCCAGGCGCTTCGGCGCTCGGGAGCCGTGAAGCCGCAGCAGGCGCAATAGCAATCTGCTGCAAAGGCTCTTCAAATACATCTGAGAAGTCGTCAGCCAGGGCCGCATTACTTGCGGGCTTCGCCGGAGCAGCGTCCTGCGATGGACGACCGCTCACCGGCCCGGCGACGAACCCAGTAGGCCGGGTTCCAGCGTCGGGAGTCTGCTGCAGACGCCGCAAGGGCTGACCCTGCGCGCTCGCCTGCTGCGCTGAATCAGCCTGCCTGTCAGACTGTGTCGGACGTCCACCGAATGGCTGGGCGGCCTTTGGTTGAGCAGGCTCAGGCCCAAGACCCGCCGCGAGCGAACCGAACGGTGATAAGCTTTTGGCCATATCCCCTTCAGCGGATGCGGACTTCTCGCCGCCGTCAGGCTCGCTGTCGGCGGGGTCTTGAGCAATAATGTTTCTGATGGAGGCCAGGATTTCCTCCATGCTGGGTTCGCTCGCGCCGTTGGTGCTCATCGCAGTTCCTCGCCACCTGTTCCGCCCGCCATGCGGGCCACCCCCAAGACACCTCAGAATCTCATATCGCGTTGCTTCACCCGCATCAACGCAGGCCCGCAGATCCGATGCAAATAAGACTATTCAAACCGCACCCTCGAAACCGGCCAAGGTACCCGCTAGCAGGCATCCTTGGCGCCGATATGGCACGCAATTTCCATAGACCTAGCGCGATTCGCTCGATCAGCCCCCATGGTGCCGTGCATGAACAACGATCAGAACCCCAACAATACCCAGCGCGATGAACGGTAAGAGCGCCCTATCGAACGTTCCAAGTGTCAGGAATCCCGCTCCCGCGGCGAGGCTTTCAATCGCCAACACGGAAAATGGCGTGAACGCGCTGGTGGCTAGAAAGCTCTCAGTTCCAATCTTCACAACGGACGAGAAAGTCAGATACGTCATCGCGACGAAAACTGGCGCACCCACAACGATGGCGGTAATCAG
>DAOUZE010000220.1 GCA_030665765.1 Filomicrobium sp. | reverse complement strand
AGGGGCTGGCGTTGATCATGAAACAGCCACTAAGCGGGCTCTTGCGGAAGCCGGCCATCGGTCTTGGCAGGACCTATCGCAAGCGCACCGGCGCGAAATTGAAACGGCGATCGATAGATTGCCGGCACCCAACACGCCGCTCGACGCGCGGCTCATCGAAATAACTCAGGCTGTTATCGCGTCAGAACTGTTCGACACGGCGGTGAAAAACGGTTGGGATATGACGGCCCTGTTCGGTGTGGCGGCCGTTGCGCCCGATGTACGCCTCGGCGAACAGGGGCTTGTACCGCAGCTCGTCTTTTCGCGCCTATCAGTTAGGCAGATCGAATTGCTCACGACCGACCATGCCATCATCGAATACCGCACGAGGTCAAAGTTTAGGTTTGACCGCTTTAGGCCTGCTCTGGAGCAGGCCGTGCTCTGGTGGGAATGCGATGCGCTTATCGGTGGAGCAGTGTGGGGCGCTCTAAACTAGACGGAGATAGCCATGCCAGGAGGCGCAAAGCCCGGCGAAGGTGTTGTCACATTAAGTCTGATTGACTGGAATTTGCCGATAGCCGCTGATTTTGACGCGTGGGACTTCAAAGACTTATCCTGCCGGTCGATCGTCCATATTCGGCCAATTTCGCTTAATGTGACAATGCCGGCGATCGTCCACTTCTCGGAGCATGGACTTGAACTCGTTCATCGCCGCATCGCACACCTCGTAGTGTCTGCCTGTCGGTGCACTTCCGCCGTACGCGTGCAAACGACAGTCGGCTGAAGCGTGTCCAAGTTAAAGAAAGCTCTCAATGCCGAAGTGTGCATGCCGCGCTGATCTGCCTCGCAACCATTAAGTCAAGGGCAAACGTGTAGGTATGCTTGCTGAACATTATGCAGAGTCGTGATCAGATAAACTTAATGTAGGGCAATAGGCTGGCGCCAATACTGAAAACAAATCGAAAAACGGGCAGCCCGGCGATCGAAAGCAAAATCAGAGCCAGAAAGAAATAAGTTCCGTACTTGGCGTTGAGGACGCGATATTGTTGCCCAAGTGATCTGGGCAGAAAGTAGGGCAAAATATAGTGTCCATCAAGCGGTCCGAGCGGGATCAAATTGAAAACCATGAGTACAAGATTGACGATCACAACAATATTGAAAACCTGCCGAACAGCCGGATCTGCGAAGCTCGACCAGCCGGCTTGCACGCCATACAGGTAGAGATTGTACGCAACAATTGCTATGGCGAGGTTGGCCAGCGGGCCTGCTGCTGCGACGACCAACTGCGCCCAGAAAGAGTTATAATTGCGTGGATCGGTCGGTACCGGTCTGGCGTAGCCAAATCCGATCAATATCACCATGAGAAGCCCCATCGGATCGATATGGGCGATCGGGTTGATTGTAAGTCGACCTTCGCGCTCGGCGGTATCGTCACCAAATCTTTTGGCGGCAAATGCGTGCCCGAACTCATGAAAACTCAACGACATGATCAAGGCAGCAATGATAGCAACAAACGAGAAGTAGTCGCCCTGCATTAGTAATCTGATCACGAAACTTCTCCTCGGTCATCTCACTCAGACTACAATATGCAACCTATTAGAAACCACCGGAATTACTGAAGGACACCCCGCAGATTTCTGTAACAGATGACCTCCTGCTCTACACCGCCATTGGGTTTGCGGCGCACATCGTGGACGGGGCAATTGGTATGGCGTACGGCCTGATCGCAACCACCGTTCTTATGAGCTTCGGCGTCACCGCGGCCACCGCGAGTGCTTCGGTGCATGCCGCCGAGGTTTTTACAACAGCTGCCTCCGGTACCGCCCATTGGCGGGTGTTGTCACATTAAGCCTGATTGACTGGAATTTGCCGATAGCCGCTGATTTTGACGCGTGGGACTTCAAAGACTTATCCTGCCGGTCGATCGTCCATATTGGGCCAATTTCGCTTAATGTGACAATGCCCTCCGGCCTCCAAACCTAACGATCTAGGCTTTTCGCAGCGGCTGAATCTTCGAGTAGGTCAACGAACGCCAAACCCATTCGAACGGACCGTAATAGAACGCGGCCAGGCCTTGTCACATTAAGTCTGATTGACTGGAATTTGCCGACAGCCGCTGATTTTGACGCGTGGTATTTCAAAGGGTTAGCCTGCCGGTCGATTGTCCATATTGGGCCAATTTCGCTTAATGTGACAATGCCCTCAGCAGAGCTAAGATAGACCGAACGCCGAACGCTCACTGATGATGTCGATGACGCTGCTGCCCTACTTCGTCGCTTGCGAGCCTATACGTGCCTCGAATGCCTCTTTGTGTCTAACCGGCGTTTGCCGGGCTAAGGAGTTGCGTACCCAGCCATGCGTTTATCGGACCACAATCGTCAACGGCGGTCGGATTAACGCGCGATCAATGGGTCATCGCCATGAAGCCGTAATAGGCTGGAGCGAGAACGAGAACCGCCCAGATCACCGATGAGGCAGCGCTGGCCAGAATGAACTTTGCGCTCGACATGCTCGAAGCGCCCACAAGCATCGGGACGATGGGGCGTAGGGGTCCAGATAGCTTAGAGGCGACGACAGCGGCGGCACCCCACTTTTCGACAAACCGGCGGGCGCGCTCCAGCTGGTTGGGGTGGTCGCGCAGAAGCCACATCTTGGCGAGGTTGCCCCGGACGCGGTAGCCAATCGCATATGAGACGATGTCGCCTGCAAGAGCGCCCAAGCTTCCGGCGATTATCAGAGGAACGAGAGGCCCTTCGGCTGCGCCTTCCAGTGCACCGACGCCGATGAAGATGGGGGTTGAGGGAACGAATACGGAGGCAAAAAGAATCGACTCCGCAAAGGCGAATACGAAAAGTGCGACCTCAATGAAAGTTTCGTTCTCGCGAACGATCTCAATAGCGGCCTGCCACCAGCTTTCAAAATTCACCCGGCTCGTCCCCCGAACGACGCCGGCCGCTTCGTGAGCGCCGACGATTAGAAAGGTGCGAACTCAGCGGCTCTTCCCTTGTCGGGAAGGCCACCAAGTTCAGATCAGCGTTTCCTGTGTTACTTACGCAAAGGGCTGAGAAGCCTACCGAACCGTGATCATCGATTCCGGGGGCAATTCCGTTTTTTGCCAGAATGGCTTGTCGCCGGCGCCCGGATCAAATGAAGGATTCTGATCTTTGTCCTTGTATAGGGAGACCCACAACTGATCGCCAGACATTGGCGTCTTCGTCAGCTTCAACTTCAGGTTTCGGTGATCGCCCGGTTCGAGTTTGGTGTAACCGATCGCTTCGCCGGCGGGTTTGCTATCTTCGCCCACCTTGTAGACGGCGACATAGCCCTGCGCGGGCAGTTGCACGTAGTCGAGCATGATGCTGTTTTCTTTAAGAGGCTGGTCAAATGCCAGCACTGAAGGCGGCGTGGCCGGCACCTCGGTGCTTGTCGCTGCGTGAACAGGAAGCGCTGCAGCACTCGCACCAAACAACATTGCGACCACTAAAACCGACTGCGTGTATCTCATCGTTATTCCTCCGTAAGTCACGTTCCAAGACACAGCGGACGAGGCGTTCCAGGCGAGCTTGACTAGCCCGTTCATGCGAGTTAACGACCTGCTCACCGCTGGCGATAACCCGGAGATGGTGAAAGCCAAACCATCGTTCCAATAGATGTTTCTTGCAGCATTGATCGGATTTAACGATTGCGCCTACTTGCTGAGTATCGCGAATTCAGAGAAGTGCTTTTGGATCTGGACCCGCAGTAGCTGGGCTAGTGCGCGGTAGTTTTCATGACGGGCACTGGTTTGCCGCCAGACTAGGCCAACTGTGCGGTAAATCGTTCGTCCCTCAAGTTCGACGATACAAATACTCTTGTCGCGCGCGACCACGGACTTGACGTAAAGGCCCGGAAGGAACGTAACGCCGAGGCCCATGGCAACCATCTCGCGTAGCGTGTCGAGACTGGTTCCTTCGTACTCGAACCGCAGACGCGCGCCGAGATCCTGACAAAGCGCGAGAACGGCATCGTGAAGTTGATGCCCCTTCCCCAGGGCCAGAACGTCAATGTTCGCAAGCGACTCTCGCTTGGCTTGACCGGTTGCAGCAAGTGGGTGGTCGCGCGAGACAGCAAGCGACAGCGGCTCCCGGAAGATCGGCTCGTCAACAAGTTCGGCACCTTTGACCGGAAGCAACGATATGACCAAATCGAAGTGGCCGTCCTGGAGCGATCCGGGTAATGAGCTTGGCAACTCTTCGCGCACGTAGAGTTTCAGTCCTGGGTAGGCCCGCTGCAGCTCGGGGATAACGATAGGCAGCAAATAGGGACCGATCGTCGATGGCAAGCCGAGCCGCAGGACACCAGACAGCTCGCTTCCACCGCTCGCCGCAAGCGCCCGTATCTCATTGGCATCGGACAGCATCCGCCGGGCGATCTCAACGACCTGCTCTCCCAGCGGGGTCAGCAGCACCTTACTCTTCGAGCGTTCGACCAGCTGAGCGCCAAGCCGGGTCTCAAGGGCTTTCAACTGCTCGCTGACAGTCGGCTGGGTTGTATTAGAACGCTCTGCTGCGCGCCTGAAATGTCGCGTTTCGGAGAGAGCGACGAGATATTCGAGTTGTCTAAGGTTGGGCATCTCAAATCCATTTTGGGTCGGGCGGAGCTTAGAGCTAGCCGCTCCAGTCCACCATCCCTGATCAAAAAAACCGATCAGGGGCGCGTCCGCTTACCCAGGAGCTCTGGATTGCACGATCGTAATTTCCTCATCGTACGAGCATGGCTGAATGCGACAGCCGTAGGCCCTCGGCCGAAACCTAAGATCGCTCGCTTTACGATGTTCTCGGGTGCGCTTGCCAGGAGTTGGAAGCGACCGTCGATGATCTCCCTCTCCATCTCTCGCAAAAGACGTGACTGCTCCTCCTTTCGCTTACTTCTCTTTGCCCTATCGGGAGATGAGAATTCTCGGCCCGATTGTTGAGCGGTGCAGACCGTTCTTAATTGCAAGTCGGCGTCAATCGATGGCGGCAGAAAGTTGCTGGATCACAAAAGAAAATGTGAACAGTAAAATTGAACTTACGGACCATCTGAAACTCGTGACGTACGTCCGCCATCTATCAAGAAAATAATCTAGAGGCATCGATATGCAAAAAATGCTCATGGGCGCGGTCGCGGCTCTCGTTCTGGTTGCACCAACTGCGAATGCTGCCAACATTGTGGAAACAGCTAAGGGTGCAGGTGTGTTCAATACGCTGCTGACCGCTGCAACGGCTGCTGGCCTTGCAACACCACTGGCTGAAAGTGGCCCTTTTACCGTCTTCGCGCCGACAGATGAAGCGTTCAGCAAATTGCCGGAGGGCACCGTTGAGTCTCTACTTAAGCCCGAAAACAAAGATCAGCTCGCGGCCATCTTGAGCTACCATGTCTTGCCGAGAAAATTGACCTCCAACATGCTTCCGCACAAAGAAATACACGTAAAAACTATCAAGGCTGGCGGGGACCGGTTCCTGACTGTTTTGAAATCCCGTAGAGGCGTGACCGTAGATGGGGCGAAGGTCGTCGATGCGGATATCGCTGCTGATAACGGGGTTATCCATGTCATTGACAAAGTGATGCTGCCGTCCAGCTAACTGATTTTCGGGTGCGCTCCCTTGAACCGCATCCGCCAGCTCCGCGAAGATAATTGTGAAGTTACGTGCTGGGAGTTTGTGTTATGCACCGCCTGTTCGTTTCCCTGTTAGCGTTGGGGTTTGTCGCAGCGTCAACTTTGGCGATGGCCGAAACGGCTGGGTCTGTATTTCCCACGATTACAGCGCAAGACTTAAATGGTCGTACCGCGACCTTCCCGGAACAAATGCCCGGGGATCGAACGGTTGTGCTCATTGCATTTCACCGGAGGCAGCAACAAGAGCTTGACGTCTGGATTGATAAGTTAGGTTTGAACAAGGAGGGCGCCCCAGCGTGGATCGAAATGCCCGTCGTGCCAAACTACGGAAGTATTTGGCGCGCATTTGTCCACAACGGCATGCGTTCGGGAATTAAAACTACTGAGGCCCGGGCACGGGTCTTTACAGTTTATGGAAGACGTGACGAATTTCGTTCAAAGCTCAATCTTCCCAGCGATGATCAAGTCTACGTTCTGGTCGTTGGAGAGGATGGCTCTGTTGATGCCCGCGCCGATGGTCGATACTCCGACGCCAAAGCAGATTCGATCCGCAGCGCCCTATCCCTATGAAGAT
>DAOUZE010000029.1 GCA_030665765.1 Filomicrobium sp. | reverse complement strand
TTCTTGCACGTGGCCGCCGCCCACGGGGCTGCCTTGCGATGCCCCCGCGGTGCCAGCTTGCGCCTCTGCGGTCAGCACGGCGGTTGCCCCGGCGACCCCTTCGATTTCTGCTACGACCTTTTGTGCGGCCTGTCGCAACGGCTCGAGTTCTTCCGCCTCCTCTGGCGGCACCGTGATCGAGAAGTAAACCCGGTCGTCTTTTTGCAGTATCTCCGACACCAGTCCGAGATCAACAATATTGCCCTCCAGTGCAGGGCCCTTCACACGGCGGAGTTCGAACAGGATCTGGTCCTTCGAAACGGCCATATTTGCTTCTTCTCCCGGGGGGTTGTGTGTCGCAATGGCTCGAAAGCGGGGCGCTTTGCGAGCCCGCGGCTGGTAATTGCGAGGCGTTTCTGGATAGAAAACCCATTTTGGCAGACACCACCTGCGAAGTCACCAGCCCGAATTTTATTTCCTACCTACCTGATAAGGTATACTGCGGACGATGCCAAGGGGCTTGCACGTCCAAATGCCCCGAAAAACCGACCGGGTTGTGCTACCAATGGCCAGCGCGAAAACCACTGCTTGAAGTACGAGGACTGCATTTGAGCCGACCATTGAAACAATTCCAGGTTCGCCCCACCCCGGAGGATCCCGCGCTCTCGGTCGCCGTTACCGGCATCGACCATGAGCGCCGGGAGATTGAGACGGTCGTCGTCACCGAGCGGGCCTTGACGCTATTCCTCAATGCCCGCGAGATCGTGACGATGATGACCATCGGCGACCACCCTGACCTTCTTGCCGTAGGTTTCTTGCTCAACCAGGGTATGTTGAAGCCCGACGATGAGATCACCGCCATCGACTACGAAGAAGATATTGCCACGATAGTCGTGCGTACCGCCCGCGAGACGGATTACGAAGAAAAGCTGAAGAAGAAAGTGCAAACCTCGGGTTGTGCTCAGGGTACAGTTTTCGGCGATCTCCTGGAGAATTTCGAGGGCATCGAGCTCAGCCGTAAAGCGCGCCTCAAAACCTCATGGCTCTATGCCCTGACAAAGAAAATAAACACTGAGCCAAGCCTCTATCTGAAAGCCGGCGCCATTCATGGCTGTGTGCTATGCGACAAGGATCGCCCGCTCGTTTACATGGAGGACGTCGGGCGCCACAACGCCATCGACAAGATTGCCGGCTTTATGTTCATGAACGCCGTCGGCCCGGATGACAAGATTTTCTACACCACCGGCCGGCTCACCTCCGAAATGGTCATCAAGTGCGTGAAAATGCGCATCCCGATCCTCGTTTCCCGTTCTGGCTTCACCGCCTGGGGGGTCGAGCTTGCCCGCCAAGCCGGTCTTACTCTGATAGGACGGGCCCGCGGCAAACGCTTCGTCTGCCTGTCCGGGGTTGAAAGAGTTGATTTCGACGCCGATGCCGATGCCTTCGAGGAAGAAGACCGCAAACACTCCCGCAAGGGCAGCAAGCCGGAGACGGGCGAAACGCCATGACCATTACCAAAAAACAGATCATCGGCGTGCTGCTCGCCGGCGGCCAGTCGCGGCGTATGGGGGGCGGCGACAAGGGTCTGCGCGACATCAACGGTCGCCCGATGCTGGCCCACGTTCTTGAACGCTTCGCCCCGCAGGTAAATAGTATCGTTCTCAACGCGAATGGTGATCCCCAACGCTTCGCCGCGTTCGGTCTTCCCGTCATTGCCGATCCGATAGCCGGTAACGTCGGTCCTCTGGCGGGCGTACTGGCTGGTATGCGCTGGTCGGCGCAAAACGCTCCGGCGGTGACCCATATCGCCACCGCCTCTACCGACGCGCCGCTCATTCCCCAAGACCTAGTTGAACGTTTCGTCGGTTCGCTGGAAGGCCGAGTGGAAAGGATCGTGCTGGCTGCATCCGGAGGCAATAAGCACCCCGTTATCGGTCTGTGGCCGGTGCAACTTGCCGACGACCTGGAAGCGGCCCTCAACGAAGGTGTACGCAAGGTGCTGCACTGGACCGACCGGCATGGTACTTTAGCTGTAGAGTTTCCGTTTGTCGGCGGTGGAGGTCGGGAGATCGACCCGTTCTTTAACGCCAACACGCCGGCAGAGTTCGAAGAGGTGGCGGCGCTCATGTCCCAGTTATCCGCGGGGTCATGAGTGAGAAGTTCACCCGTTGGTAGGATGCACCCATCATGATGCGTACGCCTCTTGGCACCCCGATCATCGGTATCGCCGGTTGGAAGAAATCCGGTAAAACGACGCTCTCCATCCGGCTCATTGAGGAATTCACCGGACGCGGATTGAAGGTCGCCTCTCTCAAGCACGCCCATCATGCCTTTCAGATCGACGATCAGGAAACGGACTCCGCCCGCCACCGTCGCGCCGGCGCCAGCCAGGTCGCAGCAGTTTCCTCCAAGCGCTGGGCCCTCATCACAGAGCTCCACGGAGCGCCCGAACCCAATTTCGATGAAGTCATTGCAGCATTGGACCCCTGCGACCTCGTCATTGTCGAGGGCTACAAGTCGGCGCCGATCTATAAGATCGAAGCCCGTCGCCGCGCTTCCATCACGCAATCACCGCTAGCCGAGGATGATCCCCTTGTGATCGCCATCGCAGCCGACCATGCTGTTGAAGACACGAGTTTGCCGGTCTTTACGTTGGACGATATCGAGGGGCTTGCTGATTTTCTCGACGCCCGCCTCGGTCCACTGCGCCCTGGAGTTGTCGCCCTCAACACCTTTCGCGATGAGGAGCACCTGTAATGCAACCGGCGTTGCCACGCGCTGTTGCAGCAGTCCTGCTGATGGCTAGCGCCGCGACGGCCCTCGCCAATGATCCGCCGGTTCCAGCAGGGCTCGATCCTGGCGGTGAGGCCATTGCGCTTATCACCGATGGAGTTGATTACACGGATACTGTAATCGCCGGCAGGCTCGCCAGGGATGGCGAAGGTGAACCCATTACCCTTGACCTTATCGACGGCGACGTTCGGCCCTATGCGGCACCGGGCCACGGACGCGGGACGCGTCTTGCCAAGATTGCACTTGCAGCATACCCATCGAGCCGCCTGATCATCGTCCGTGTGGCGCCAACCGATCCGGCTTCCCTCGCGCGAGCCGTGATATTTGCCTCGCGAACGCCCGCCCGGGTTGTTGCGTTGAGCTTTTGGGGGCAAGACCCGGACATATGGAAGCCGTTCGCCGAAGCCGTGCGCATGGCAAGCCAGGTTGCGTTTGTCCTGCCTGGTGGAACACCTGCGGTTCGGACCAAGGGCGACGTTTTTCCTGCCGCCTTCAACTTGCCAAATGCCATTGTTGCAGCCGACCTCAAGGTGAGTGACTTACAGGAAGGTTCGAAACTCGCTGTCGACGCCTGGTTGGGCACCAAGGTCGATCAGGATTACTTGGCTCCCCTCGACGCGGCCGTTCCCGATAGAAAGGTCCGCAGCGCAGGGCCGGACATCGAGGATGCGGTCGACGGCGCGGCGTTTATCGCGGCGGTAGCTGCTTGTTTCAAAACGCCCGGGTTGACCGGAGCAGATATCAAAAAGCAACTGCTTGAGCGCGCGCCGTTCAGCGGACAAGGCAGACAGTTTTTCGACCTGTCTTTCACCTGCAACCAGCTACGCCACCCGCATCAGAAGATGTAACGGGTCGACCGAATTCACACCGATAACAAGAGTCCCCCATGACCGAAGATCCCGACAAGCTCAACCGCAAAGCCCGCCGGGCGGCTGCCAAGACCGAAGGCGCGCTCGACACCACCGGTTTCCTAAAAGTGGCCGACAAGTTCATCGATGTCGCTAACCGCCAGAACGCGCAGGTCCGCGCTACCGACCTCCAGATGGCATTCCTATATGCCGCCGCCCGCTATAACGCTTTCGTTGCCAAAACAGTGCTGGATGTCGACAACCACGAAGTTTTCGTCAAGGAAATGGCCGAGCAGTACAAAGAAATGCTGCGCCAGCATCTGGGCGATCCCGGCCTGGGTGAAGACGAAACCAGCGATGAATGAGACGAGGCGCCTCGCGGTCTAAGCCTCGGATTCCTTCTTGGAATGCTCCGCCTCGAATTCGGCAAGCATATCTTCATCAGCCTGCTTGACGCTGACGGCGCAGCCAGCGCCGGGGCCGGCATCGCGGTGCAAAGGTGCGGCTTCCGATGCCTCGGAGGCGTAAGACGCCTCAGCGACCACCACGGCTTCCGCTGGCTCAGGTTCACCTTCCGACGGCTCGACGGTTTTTGATTCCGCCCCAAGTGCCTCCCATTCGGCCACTTCTTCGTCGTTCAAAAAACCACGGCCGTATTGGTAAGCCGTCTTCATCATACCTTTCGGCAGACAGACCGCCGCGTCGGTGTAGTCCTCGCAGTAGTCGTCGAGCCCGTCCATATTGGCCAGCACCGGGTTCGACACCCAAAGCTTGCGCAATGCTTTGTGACGGTCGCTGCTGGAAACGTTCTTGTCCATGAATTGCGTATAATCGGACTCGTAATCGAGCTTTTCGAAATCGAAGTCCGAGAAGTCCTTCGGCGGTTCGGGAGTCTCGCCGTCAGTTTCAACCCCCGCCTCGCCGGGCTCAGCAAGTCCTGCTTGCGGTGCAGCCGCGTTGGCTTCTTCGGCCAGCGGTTCCGGCTGACCGTCATCCACGCCACGTTTTCGGCGCGACCATCTCTCAAGGAAGGAAGGGGTTTCGAGCTTCTCGTTCATTTTCGCTCGCTGCTGCGACGGTTTTCGTCGTCTCCATCGTCGGTCTTCGCTAACGGCGGTTCGATACGTTCGCCCATTCTCTCGCGGAGCCTGATGAGCGGCTCCTGACCGAACTTATGCTCATCGTTCATCTTATGCGGCTGGCGCTTGCGCTTGTAGAAGGTCTCTTCTTGATGGTGTGTATCAATGAAGGTCCGCACCATTTCGACAAGCCGCTCCGGCATCGCCACACCTTCGACGTTGTCGAGGCCGACATCGCCGTGGGACTGCGCCTCGAAGGGTGATGCGGTCACCAGATGTACTTCCACCGGCCAGTCACCACCAGCATCCGGATCCTCGCGAATAACAACGTAAACGGAAGGTTCGCCGTTGGCCAGATTGACCCGATATGCGGTGGTTTCCTTGCGATGCAATTCCAGATTTAGAGTGGCAGCATGATATAGAACAGAGCGGCCGTCACGGCGCAATTCACGCCAATCGCTTATTTCGGGTGCATCGAGGAAGACACCGACCGGCCTCCAACGATAGGTTTGCCAAGGGTGTGAAATTCTTTCGCGAGCGACGACAATGCCGACCGGGATGAAGAGGGCGCTGCCCATGCCGCTATTCACTCCTGCTACCAACTGTTGTAGACCATAGTCGAAGTTATCTCCTGACACTACGTGTTTTTTTGTTGTAATCAAAGGACTTCCGCAATCCTTTGGAGATTTTCCGCGCTGGCGGTTGGCATGATCTACTATTCACCTTAGGAGAGGAACACCTTGGTTAAGAATCCGTCGCCATCGCACCGCTTGCTGGTTTGCAACTGCCAGCGCACCATGGAATTGGACGGCGACCGGCTCGCCACGGCGCTTGGGCTTGAGGAGCCGTTAACGGTTCATCGCGAGCTCTGCCGTGCTGGCATCGATACGTTCCGCAAAGCCGCGTCGGCAGGCGATCCGCTGCATGTTGCGTGTACGCAGGAATCAGCTCTGTTTGCCGAGCTTGCGGACGACCCCGGTGAATCGGCGCCGCCGCTGATTTTCACTAACATCCGCGAGACAGCGGGATGGTCGGAGCGCGGAGGTAAGGCGTTACCGAAGATCGCAGCGCTTATTGCTGAGGCAGCCCACCAGCCAGAGATGGCGGCCGCCATAGCAATGAAATCCGACGGAGTCTGTCTAATTTATGGTGCGGGTCAAACCGTATTGGACACCGCCGCGAGCTTGGCTAGCCGGCTATCTCCGATTGTCGTGATGAGCGATGCGGTTGATGCTCTGCCGCCGAGCCGCACAGCCTATCCGGTTTTTAACGGCCGGGTCGGTGGCGCGCAGGGCGCGCTTGGGGAGTTTTCGGTGAAGGTTGAGGGTTGCGCGCGCGCGCGTCCGTCATCGCGAGGCGAGTTTGTATTCGATCCACCTCAACCCTCTGCCGACTTTGAGTGTGACCTCATTCTCGATCTTTCTGGCGGAACGCCGCTATTCACGGGTCACGGCCGGCGCGATGGCTACATCTGCGTCGATCCCTCCGATCCTGTCGCGTTGGCCCGCGCCATGTTCGAGATCACCGATCTCGTTGGGGAATTTGAAAAACCAAAATACATCGCATTCGACGCCAGCATATGTGCCCATTCCAGATCCGGATTGGTCGGCTGCACAAATTGTCTCGATGTCTGCCCGCTGGGTGCCATCTCACCTGCAGGAGACTCCGTCCAAATTGATCCGGCCATCTGCGGCGGTTGCGGCAACTGCGCATCGGTCTGTCCCACGGGTGCCGCCGGCTACGTGCTTCCCTACCGCAGTGATCTCCTCGCGCGCATGTCGATCTTGCTCGACACCTACCGCAACGCCGGCGGTGAACGGCCAATCCTGCTGGCCCATGATGAGAAGCACGGCGCTGAGATGATCGCGGCGATGGCCCGCTATGGTCGTGGATTGCCCGCCAACCTCATCCCGATATCGCTCAACAGCGTGCTGATGCTCGGACACGACACCATGGCCGCCGCCCTGGCGCTTGGCGCTGAGAGCCTGTTTCTGCTGGCTCCGCCACAGCACCCCGACGAGCTTGCATCGCTGGAACAGCAGACGGTTTTGGCAAACGATATGCTGTCCGCATTGGGATACGGCGGCGCGCGCGTCCGCATGGTCGTGGAGCGCGATCCGGACGCGGCGGAGGATGCGCTTTACAAGGCCGAACCGCTGCCCACTATGCCACCCCACAGTTTTGTGGCGGTCGGCTCGAAGCGCGAGGTCGCTCGGTCGGTTTTTGCCTTGCTCCACGACGCTGCGCCCGTAAAGCCCGACGTCATCGAATTGCCAGCCGGCGCGCCGTACGGCCGTTTGGACATCAATGTCGAGGGCTGCACGCTGTGCCTGTCTTGCGTGAGTGCCTGCCCGGTCAACGCATTGCGCGACAATCCGGATAAGCCGCAGCTCTCGTTTGTCGAGCAGGCCTGCGTTCAGTGCGGCGTTTGCGTTGCCACTTGTCCCGAGAGCGTCATCAAGTTGGAGCCGCGGTACAACTTTACCTCAAGCGCAATGGCTCCCGTCGAGATCAAGACAGAAGAACCATTTCACTGTGTCAGTTGTGGCAAGGCGTTCGGCGCCAAGTCTTCAATTGAACGCGTCGTGGCGAGCCTGCGCGGGCACTCCATGTTCCAAGACGAAAAACAGCTTGAGCTGATCCAGATGTGCGATAATTGCAGGGTCGTCGCGCTTGCGAACTCTGGAAACGATCCGTTTGCCAAGGGGGAACGACCCCGTATGCGCACGACCGACGACTATCTCGCCGAGGCGTCGTCACCTGGACCCAACGGTAAGAAGTCCGATGACTTTCTCGGCTAACCAAGCGGCGGCGTGATCGCCGCTCGCTATAAGGCGCACTCTAGTGCCGGACGTTACTGCTCGCGGTGTAGGCGTCTTGCGACGATGTCGAGATTGCGTTGAGGCCGAAGGCGGCGGCCACGGAGATCAGCACGAGCAATACGATGCTCGAAATGAAAGCTCTCATTCGTCTGCTCCCTTTTTTTGTGCCGACGGAGCGCCAGCGCTCTGCGTGGCTTCTGTCGTCCTAAGATAAGCGATAAGGGCGTCGCGTTGCGCTTTGTCGGTCATCTTCTGTAGCGGCATTTTCGAACCTGGTGTGAAGTTCTCCGGCCCAAGTTCGAACAGCTTCGAAACGGTTTCTTCTGTCCACACAATATCCAGTTTTTTCAGCGCGTCCGAAAAAGGATATCCAGGCAAGCTAGCAATTTTGCGCCCAA
Organism: Filomicrobium sp.; assembly: GCA_030665765.1. Classification (GTDB taxonomy): domain Bacteria; phylum Pseudomonadota; class Alphaproteobacteria; order Rhizobiales; family Hyphomicrobiaceae; genus Filomicrobium. The sequence goes on along the minus strand of DAOUZE010000029.1, from coordinate 11,830 downwards.
ACAGTCCATGCAGTGTCGGTCCGGCGCGGTTCTTACCGTCCTGTTTTAGGGTATGGCAGATACTGCATTTACGGGCGAAGTGCAGTCTTCCTTGGGCCACGGGATCGTCGCTGTTTTCCGAGATCTGGAACCGCCTTGGATACGGGCTGTCGATTTTCTCGAACGGATCACGCGGTGTAATGTTCCAGCGGGCGACGAAATCGTCGAGCCCCGCGATATAGAGCGCCGTACCCCCAGGCGAGAAGGCTAACCCCCAAGCCGGACCGTAGGGGTTCTGGTATTCTTCGATGTGCTCGAAGTCGCCGAGTCGGAAGACGTGCACACGTCCATCGGCAGCGCCAATCGCCAGAAGACCAGGTTGTCTTGTCATCGCAAGAGCCAATATCGGCCGCTCCGATGCTCCAAGTTCGATAACCTTTTCACCGCTGTCGACATCGACGACGGCGGCTGTTCCGTTCAACGCGCCGAACACGAGCTGCGAGCTCTCGGGGATCCGTTTGAGCACGTTGATGCCCCAGCCATGGCGAAACACCGGCCTAATGAAGTCCCCGGTATCCGCCTTAAACATTCGGATGGTACCATCATAGCTTGCCGTGAAAACCCGCTCGCTATCCTCCGACAGCGCCACCGCATTAACGGGCCCCTGATGCCCATCGAGAACGGGCCCTGCCGTGCGCGTCTTAAGATTCCATAACCGCGCCGTTCGATCCCAGCTCGCCGTAATCGCCCAAACCCCGTCGTCCGACACGGCGATATCAACGACCTTGGCGGTGTGACCGTTAAAGCGGTGCAGCAGTTTCGCAGTGTCGAGGTCCCACAACGACAGCGCCCCATCATCGCCAGCTGAAATAGTCAAACGGCTGTTTGGCACGAAGGCCACCGCATTGACGGCCCCTTCATTGTCGTCGAAGCGCTGCGTTTCTCTTGGCAATTCGGCTGATAAATCCCACGCCATCATGGCGTAGTCGAAGCTCCCGGTGAGACCGAGGCGCCGGGCGGTATCGATGGCGATTGTCTTCACCGGCCCACCATGGCCGACCAGGTTTCCCCGCCCTGAGCCGTCATCCGCGTTTGCGGAAGCCTTGGTCGAACCAGCCGGCCCAGGTACAACCGCCCCGCCCGCCCAGCTCCAGGCCGGCATCGATACCAGACAGCCCGAAACCAGGAGCGCCCGGCCTAACCACTTCGCGGCTCCAGGAAAGGGCCAATACATTTCAGCCGCCGTCCAGCTATTCGGCCGGTGTCGGCCGTGCCGCCGCACCGCTTGGTGATGAACCCTTCTGAGCAAGTTCTTCCTCGGCCCAGATGCTGTGATGTTCCTTGGCCCAGTTCACGTCGACTTCGCCAGAACCCATGGCATCGAAGGCCCCTTCCATGCCCACCGACCCGATGTAGATATGCGCGATGATTACAACCGTGAGGAACAAGGCGATGATCCCATGCCACGAGGTGGCAAGCTGCTGTTCCTGGTTTGCGGTGAGCTCCGTCGGCAGGTTGAATCCGAAGTTGTTCAGGAACGCAAAGGTCTTTGCGAAGAACGAGAACTCATAAGGCAGGAGTAACTGTAGACCCGACAACACCAGCGAAACACCGCCGAGCATGACCAGCCAAAACAAAATCTTCTGACCACCGTTGAACTTCTTGGCTGGCGGGTGTGCGCTCCCAACCACACCGCCCCCTTTCAGGAACCAAATGAGATCACGCGGATGCGGGAAATTGTACCAGACCCAGGTGAGGAAGGCCATTACGAGGCCGACCGCAAAGGCAAGCGCAACGTAATTATGCAGCCACTTGGCGATCTCCGACATGGCGGCGAAGGCTTCCTTGCCCATCACGGGTAAGAGAACGTATCGCCCGTAAAGAACATTGAGCCCTGTCAGCGCCAGAATGATGAACGATGTTGCTAGTAGCCAGTGCCCAATGCGCTCGAAGTCCGTGAAGCGCTCGATCGTCGTACCGGCTCGTCCGCCTGAAATCCTAATCCGCCCGCGAATGAGATAGAACAGCACAAGCAGTCCCAACATGCCGCCAAGTGCGTAGGCGCCATACGTTGGCAGGGGCCCGTTGCGCAGCGCGCGCCACGTTTCACCAGACGAGTCAACAAGAATGCCGGCTTTCTTATCTGGGATGGAAACCGTGCCTTGAGCGCCCTTTCTCAGGTCACCCCACATCTCGATATTGTAGTTCCCGCCTTTGTCTGGAACCGTTTGCGGTCGGTCTCCGGAGGTCACCGCATTGTCAGGCGGACGAACGTTTTGCGCCACGGCCGTACTAAAAGCACCACTGAGCGCCATCATCATAGCCAGCGCTACGATAAGACAGCTCAGATACCCGGCTGTCGCTGTCGACCCTCGATAAGACCTCGTCATGTTGGACTCCATGTCGGCAAACGGCGTTCTTGAATTGCAACCCGGCCCAGCACCCTAGTCGAACTGTCGCCGAGTCCGCTGGCGCAGCACCTCCCGTTGCTGTTCGTCCAGCTTGGTATCCGGCTTGCCCTTGTAGACCCCCGGCTCATGCACCAGCGGCCGGTTCTGTTCGGCTTCCCGACAAGCAGCAAGGCCCATGGCCAGCACCAATGCCAGGAAGAACTTGAAAGCGGCACCATGCGTCATGCTCGTACGAACTCCAGCCTCAAAATCACCGGCGACACGAGGGTAGTTGCGGTCCGAAGTGCCCCGACGAAACAGGGCGGCGAATGCCGCCCTGCTCCCGAGTGTATTTGCGTCTCGCAAGCGGACGGCGGATTAGCCGGCTTGGCCAGGATAGGCCTTGCCCCAACCCCATGCACCGGCACCGAAGCCACGGGCGACCACACGTTCCCGATAGATGTCGGAGACCATGTCCCCGTCACCAGCCAGCAGCGCTTTGGTCGAACACATCTCCGCGCAAAGCGGCAGCTTGCCCTCGGCCAGACGGTTGCGCCCATACTTGGAGAATTCGGCGCGAGAGTCGTTCTCTTCCGGGCCACCGGCGCAGAAGGTGCACTTGTCCATCTTGCCGCGTGAACCGAAGTTGGATTGCTGCGGATACTGTGGCGCGCCAAACGGGCAGGCGTAGAAGCAGTAGCCGCAACCGATGCACAGGTCCTTATTGTGCAGCACGACACCGTCGTCGGTCTGGTAGAAGCAGTCGACTGGGCAGACGGCCATGCACGGCGCATCCGAGCAGTGCATGCACGCCACCGAGATTGAGCGCTCGCCCGGCTTTCCGTCGTTGATGGTCACAACGCGCCGGCGGTTTACGCCCCACGGCACCTCGTGCTCGTTCTTACAGGCAGTTACGCAGGCGTTGCACTCGATGCAGCGCTCGGCGTCACAGAGAAACTTCATGCGTGCCATGGATCAGGCCCTCCAGATCTTACAGAGCGTTACTTTCGATTCCTGCATTTGGGTGACGGCGTCGTAGCCGTATGTTGCAGTCGTATTTGATGCTTCACCCAAGACGTAGGGGTCAGACCCTTTTGGATATTTGGAACGAAGGTCCTTACCTTGGAACATGCCGCCGAAGTGGAATGGCATGAACGCCACGCCGCTGCCGACACGCTCTGTGAGCATGGCCATCACTTTGACTTTGCCTTTTTCGGCACCTTCGACCCAAACCGTCTCGCCATCCTTGATGCCGAGATTGTTCGCATCCCGCGGGTTGATCTCGACGAACATGTTCTGCTGGAGCTCGGCGAGCCACGGGTTGGAACGGGTCTCGTCACCGCCACCCTCATATTCCACCAGTCGGCCGGAGGTGAGAATGATCGGATAAGCCTCGGAGACCTTCTCCTCGATACCCTTCTTCTGGATCGTTTCAAAAAGCACCGGCAGACGGTGCAGCCTGCGGTCGGTGAAGGTCGGGTACTTGCCCGCCAGCTCCGGTTCCGACGTGTAGAGCGGTTCGCGGTGCAACGGCACCGGATCCGGGAACGTCCACACGACAGCGCGGGCCTTGGCGTTACCGAACGGCGCAAGGCCATGCTTGATGGCGACGCGCTGCAGACCGCCGGACAGGTCGACCTTCCAGTTGACCTTGCCCATCTTCTCTGGGCTGCCGGCAACGCGTTCGATCGTTGCACGCTCTTCATCGGTAAGATCACCAGCCCAACCGAGCTTGTCGATCATGGCGTAAGTGATTTCGGGATACCCGTCCTTGATTTCCGAACCGGCCGGATAGGAATCCACCGCCAACATGTTGTCGGCATCCGGGTTACCCTTGGCGTACTTCTCAGGAGCCGTGACACCGAAGCGGGCACGGAAGCACAGACCGCCTTCGGCGACCGGCATCGAGGTGTCGTAAAGGTTCGGCGTGCCGGGGTGGTTCATTTCCGCCGTACCCCACGATGGCCAAGGCAGACCGTAGTAGTCGCCATCGCATGGACCGCCGTTGGCTTTCAAGGTGACCTTGTCAAAAGTCGCCTGGTTAGCCATGTGCTTCTTCAAGCGCTCGGGGCTCTGGCCGGTGTAGCCGATCGTCCACATACCGCGGTTCAATTCTCGCAGGATGTCTTCGACGACAGGTTCAGTACCCTTTATCTCGATGTTCTTGAACATCTCTTTGTCGAAGCCGAACTTCTTGGCCAAGAGATACATGATCTCATGGTCGACTTTCGCGTCAAACAGCGGCTCGAAGACCTTCTCGCGCCACTGCAGCGAGCGGTTCGAAGCCGTCACGGAACCGTACGTTTCAAACTGCGTCGTTGCCGGCAACAGGTAGACCCCGTCGGTGCGGTCGTGCATGACGGCCGACACGGTCGGGAACGGATCGATGACGACGAGGAGATCGAGTTTCTCCATCGCCTTCTTCTGATCGGGTCCACGGGTCTGCGAGTTCGGAGCATGACCCCAGAACACCATTGCGCGGGTGTTGTCAGGCTGACCAATGTTGTCCTTGGCTTCCAGAACACCGTCGATCCAACGAGACACCGGGATGCCCTTCTCGTTCATCATCTCAAGGTCGCCGCCGTCCTTGCCCTTGCCGGGCATTTTGGCGAAGCGGTCGGAGAGCCAGCCGTGGTCAACTTCCCACACACGGGCCCAGTGCTTCCAGGCACCTTTTGAAAGGCCATAGTAGCCCGGCAGTGTGTCCATCAGCACGCCGAGGTCGGTAGCGCCCTGGACATTGTCGTGTCCGCGGAAGATGTTCGTGCCGCCACCGGCGGTACCCATGTTGCCCAGTGCCAACTGCAGGACGCAGTAGGAACGGGTGTTGTCGTTACCGTTGGTGTGCTGGGTGCCGCCCATGCACCAGATAACCGTACCTGGCTTATAGGAGGCCAGTGTCTTGGCAACGCGCTTCAGCTGTGTACCGGGAACACCGGTGACGCGTTCGGTTTCCTCTGGCGTCCACTGCTTCACTTCCTCTCTGATCAGGTCCATCCCCCAAACGCGCTTGCGGATGAACTCTTTGTCTTCCCAGCCGTTGTCGAAGATATGGTAGAGGATGCCCCAGATGAGCGCCACGTCGGTGCCCGGGCGGAAGCGCACATATTCGCTGGCGTGAGCGGCGGTACGCGTGAAGCGCGGGTCGCAAACGATCAGCGGTGCGTTGTTTTGTTCCTTACATTTAAGGATGTGCTGCAGCGATACGGGGTGGGCTTCAGCGGGGTTGCCGCCGATGAGGAAGATTGCCTTCGACTTCAGGATGTCGTTGTACGAGTTTGTCATAGCGCCGTAGCCCCAGGTGTTCGCGACACCTGCGACCGTGGTCGAGTGACAGATACGAGCTTGGTGGTCGATGTTGTTCGAACCCCAGAACGCAGCGAACTTCCGAATAAGATAGGACTGCTCGTTGTTGTGCTTGGCCGATCCAAGCCAGTAAACCGAGTCGGGCCCTGACTCTTCGCGGATTTGCAGCATCTTGTCGCCGACTTCGTTGATCGCCTCATCCCAGGAGATCTTCTTCCACTTGCCTCCGACCAGTTTCATGGGGTGCTTCAAGCGCCGCGCGCCGTGTGCGTGTTCGCGGACAGAGGCACCTTTGGCGCAGTGCGCTCCAAGGTTGAAGGGGCTGTCCCAGCCAGGCTCCTGACCAACCCATACGCCGCTCGAGACTTCGGCAAGAACTGTGCAGCCGACTGAGCAGTGAGTGCAGACCGATTTCTTGATTTCAACTTTGCCAGCAGCCTTACCGGCGGCCGCTTCTGCTTTCTGTACTCGTCCCGCCGCCAACGCCGTCGCAGCGGCTATACCACCAGCAGCCAGGCCGGAGTTGCGTAGGAACTGACGACGGTCCACCACACCGGCTGGTGAGCGATCCGAAAGCGCTGTCGCTAGCTGACCGCGAGGCGCTGTACCGTTGGACTTCTTCTTGAGCATCCGATTTCCTCCTGGGCGTTGGCATGGGACCATGGTTCAACCGGTTATCCCGGCCTCAGGACCCGCCAAACATCCAATCCGTTACATGAACTTCGCCAGCTCATAATAGCGGCGCACATGTTCGCTCTCCCGGTAGCCATTACCGGTGTCTGCGTCAGCGGTTTCTGCCACCGCCGGCGCCACGCTCGCTGCCGCGACCGCACCACTTCCGACGATGCCAGCCCCGGCTAATTTGAGAAAACTGCGTCGATCCGTTTTTGCGTTTTCATTGTCTTTCTTCATTCGCCTTTCCTCCTCGTTCCAAGGCCGCGAAGGGCGGCCGGAGGGCCGCATCGGCGACCGCGATTTCATCTAAGCGTACTCAAAACCTTTTGCTTCGATCTCAACAAAAACCATTCCGAGCGTTCCGACTGCGGCGTAAAAAGCCGAGGGGGTTGTTTTCGAAAGGTCTTCAAAAAATTGTGGGGCCCACGAATCAACGTGAGCCTTAAAGAATAATTCCTGCTCAGGCAGCGCCGCAGGTACTCCAAATCTCCCCTCGACGAGTCCCGCCATCATCTCCAAAACAGAGGCGATGTGGTCCTCGGGTTCCTTCACATCCGGGTCCTGTTCAACCCCGAGCGCCCCCATGTCCTGACGCAGCTTCGCAAGTGGCTTTTCGTGCAAAAATCCAGTCAGGTAGTACGACCCGAACGGCACGAGAATACCCGTGCCCATACCAATGAAGAGCTCATGAAAAGCGTCGTCTTCCGCCTCTGGACGCGCGGCCTGCGCAGCCTCGGCGCAAGCACTGAGCGCCTGACCAAGTCGGCTGTCGTCTCCAGATATCTCGGCGAATGCTTTCAGGACGTCGGGGCTCGGCGGGGCTGACAGTGCAAGAGCAAGCAGTTGGTACAGCTGAGCGCGCAGAATGTCTTCGGGTGCCAAGTCGGCGGTATTACCCGCAACCAAGACTGCGTCATCAAGACCCGAACGCACTAATAACTCTCCTCCGGAAGTCGCATCACTTTGAAAATCGACACGACGTTATTATTTTTCAGAGGTTGACGAAATTTCGGGCGCAGCACAAGTCCCGATCGGTCTTCGCAAAGCTAAAATCGCGACATAAGTTTTTTTTATCTCGCGATGCGCAAAAATGATCATACCAAGAACGCAGGCACAACCGCAAAAACAGACCAATTCAGGAAAGAAAGCATGGGATGACATGTAAATGCAGTTGGCTCGTTGTGCAGCGCGGAAGCGCAAGCTGCTTTCCATGCTTGTGGTGGTCGGTCTCAATAGGGACATAACGCAGGCTTGCCGCAACTGAGGCGCAATGCACCGTGGACAAAGCGGAGCGCCGTGGACCATATTGCCTCCAGACAGACAAAGAGTAGCCGAGGCCGGCCAATATGAGCACGGCCTGAAACGAACGATGCTGTCGAACGACGCTAGGGAAAAAGAATGACGTCAGCGTACCCGTCACCTCAACGAGTTGACCCGATGATCGATCCCTTCGGTCGCCATGTCAGCTATCTTCGCGTGTCGGTGACCGACCGCTGCGATTTCCGCTGCGTCTATTGCATGTCCGAGCACATGACGTTCCTCCCGAAAAAGGACCTGCTGACCTTGGAGGAACTCGACCGCGTCTGCTCCGCCTTTGTCCGCAAGGGAGTGCGCAAGCTGCGCATTACCGGTGGGGAGCCTCTCGTTCGCAAGAATGTCATTTGGTTGTTCAAGGCGCTTGGACGGCACTTGGAGGACGGCACGCTCGACGAATTGACCCTCACCACTAACGGCAGCCTGCTCCATAGGCTGTCGGGCGATCTCTATGCCTGCGGTGTTCGCCGCATCAACGTCTCGCTCGATACCCTAAGCCCGACGAAATTTAAGGCGATTACCCGCTGGGGTGATCTCGATACGGTCATTAACGGTATCACCGCCGCCGAGCGCGCCGGCCTCAAGGTTAAAATAAATGCCGTCGCCTTGAAGGGGGTCAATGACGATGAGGTCGATGATCTCATTCGCTTCGCCCATGGTCGTGGCGCCGATCTGACGCTGATCGAAACGATGCCGATGGGCGATATTGAAGGCGACCGGACCGACCAGTATGTTCCGCTATCCCAGGTCCGCGCGGATCTCCTCGAACGCTGGACCTTGAAGGATATCCCGTATTCCACCGGTGGTCCCGCGCGCTATGTCGAGATCGCGGAGACTGGTGGCCGACTTGGTTTTATTACGCCCATGACGCACAACTTCTGCGAAAGCTGTAACCGGGTGCGGCTAACCTGCACGGGCACGTTGTTTATGTGCCTTGGTCAAGACGATGCCGCTGATCTCAGGGGCCCACTTCGCGCCTCCGCCGATGACCAACAGCTCGAAAGCGCCATTGACGAAGCCATCGGTCGCAAGCCGAAGGGGCATGATTTTATTATAGATCGTGGAAGCCAGTCGCCTGCCGTCGCCCGGCATATGAGCGTTACCGGCGGCTGAGCCCGGGGTGGCCTTGTTGGCCTGTAACAACCGTATCGGCTAACCGCCGCGGGCCTTCACGATCGCGGACCGGATTTCTTCCAGCGTGAACGGCTTGGCGCGGGTTTCAACCTTGCTGCCCGGGATTCCCGCCGCTCGCTCCCATTCAGATTCATGCGCTGAGATCAATACGACGGCGATCGCGGTCTGAGCTTCCCTGGCCTTTTTCGCAACAGAAATGCCATCAAGCCCGGGCATGTCCACATCGGCGATCAGGAGGTCGAAGCGACCTCCGTCAGTGGCGATGGTTTCCGCCGCCTCTGCACCGTCCCGGGCCACACTTACGTTGTGGCCGTCGCTTTCAAGAGCCCGTTTGAGTAAATCTCGGGTTCCGGCATCGTCGTCGGCCAGAAGGATTTCCATATGCTCACACCCCTATTTGGCTTGTGATGCACCGATCCGCTACCGCGCTACCTACCCTCGCCGCCGGCTTGTTTCTCAGGTGCTGACCACCCGTCCGACGAACGGCAGTTCGCGGAACCGGTGGCTCATATCCATCCCGTATCCGACAACGAAGACGTTAGGGCCTTTGAAAGCCTTGAAATCCGCCTTGATGTCTACGGCTCGGCCGACATCCTTTTCAATAAGGACACAGGTCCGTATGCTTTCCGCGCCGCGCGCCGATAGCAGATCCTTGGCGTAGGCAAGTGTACGTCCCGAATCCAACACGTCGTCGACAAGCAAGATATTGCGTCCAATGACGTCGATGCTCACGTCGCGTAGAATGTCGACGGTTCCGGAAGAAACCGTGCTTTTGCCATAACTCGACAACGTAATAAAGTCGACTTCCGGTTCCATGCCGACAGTGTTCAGCGCACGGATCAGATCGGCAGCAAAAATGAAACTCCCCTTGAGGATCGCCACGATCGCCAGCTTGTCTAGCTTGAGCTGAGCAATCTCTTCGGCGAGTCCGCCAAGTCGTTCGGAGATCTGTTCTGCGCTGAATATGACGTCGATATCTGATCGAGGATGACCCATAGTCGCTAATTTCTCTTTTCGTGTTCTAACCTTGGTGCTGCACATAGCCTCTTGCGGCGGCGCCTGCTGGTCACCAGCGCCAAGCGATCGGAAGCCGGAGCAAGATGATCCTACCCATGAAATGCGGCGTCCGTGCAATGCATAGGAAACGTACCTTCACTACCCTGTGTAAAGCTTCAACCTCCAACTCAGCGGGTTACCCATTGCGATGCCACATTAGTACTCGATTGATCATATGACGGGCATCCCGCATATAGAGCCGGGAACACCGTCAAATTACAACGCCCAATGACGATCGTTCGCGACGCCTTTACAGGATGGGTCCGTGATCAGCCTGACCAATGTCGCCCTGCGCTATGACCGGGGCCCGGAAATACTCTCTGACGTCAACTTCCAGCTGCGGCCGGGGTCATTTCACTTTCTGACGGGTCCGTCAGGGGCCGGAAAGACTTCGCTGCTGCGGCTCCTGTTCATGACGATACACCCAACGCACGGTGAAATTCACCTGTTCAATCACGATGTCAGCGACATCACGACGGCCAAACGCGCCCAGTTGCGCCGCCGAATCGGCATCGTTTTTCAGGATTTCCGGTTGCTTGACCACTTGACGACATGGGAAAATGTCGCACTTCCATTGCGCGTTGTCGGGAAGCAGATCGCCGATTATCGGGAAGACGTGACCGACCTTTTGCAATGGGTCGGGCTGGGCGATCGTATGCACGCTTACCCTTCGATCCTCTCAGGCGGCGAACAGCAACGCGCCGCCATCGCCCGCGCCGTGATCGGTAAACCGGAATTGCTTCTGGCCGACGAGCCGACCGGCAACGTCGACCCGCAGATGGCGCGCCGTTTGTTGCGCTTGTTCGTCGAGCTCAATCGTCTGGGCACGTCTGTCGTTATCGCTACCCACGACCACCAGCTTATGCGTCAGTACAAGGCGCCGCGTTTGGAGTTGCACGAAGGCGACGTGCGCATCGTCTGAATACGGAGTTCGCTAGCTGAATTTTATTCGGGAGCCGAAATTGTCAACGCCACTTGGCAACCAATCCTACGACGATCTCGACGAGCCTCGCACCGGCGAGCACACCGGTCATGCGAGTGACTTGTTCGCCTCGACCCGCGAAGAACGCAAAGAGAAAGGCGGTTCGCACGGGCCAATTGTGCCGGCCGGATCGGTCACTGGGCGGTCTCTCACCTTGGTGATTTCGATCATGTGTTTTTTGGCTTGCCTGACCGCCGGCGCCGTTTACATGATCAATCAGTCAGCTGATGCATGGCTGCGCGATGTTGCCAGCGAAGTCACCGTACAAGTTTTGCCGCAGGACGGTACTGACACAGATAGGACGTTGCAGGAAGTCGCTGCCTTTTTGACCGAGCGCTCCGGCGTTGATTCGACCCGCACGCTCAGCGCTCAGACCTCCACCGACTTGCTTGAGCCTTGGCTGGGCAAATCCGGCGCGCTCGAATCCCTACCGGTTCCGCGTCTGATCGCGGTACAGGTGAACCGGGATACGCCACCGGATTTCGATGCTCTATCGCGAGACCTCGCCACCAGGTTCCAAGGCGTGACGCTGGACGATCACCGCCATTGGCAGCAGCAGATCAAGACCGTGACCCGGTCGCTCGCCGTCGGCGGCATAGCAATTCTTCTATTGGTCGCCGCCGCCACCACCGCCATCATTGTTTCGGCGACACGTAGCGCCATGGCCTCCAACCGCGAGATCGTCGAGGTTCTACATTTTGTCGGAGCCACCGACGGCTTCATCGCCCGCGAGTTCGAAAAGCACTTTTTGACACTCGGCGTCCGGGCCGGGGTGCTTGGCGCGGGATGCGCGATGGCTGTGTTCTTCCTGATGCCGTTGATTACGTGGTTTTTGGGGGGCGGCTCGATGACCGAGATTGAGTTCCATCGGCTAATCGGATCGGGAACCTTGGACCTAGCCGGTTACGTTCTGTTGGGGATGGTTATCGTCGTCATTGCGGCCTTGTGCATGCTAACCTCACGCTTCGGGGTTTACCGGATACTGAATTCCAAC
>DAOUZE010000090.1 GCA_030665765.1 Filomicrobium sp. | reverse complement strand
CGAGCACGGCAAAAAAGGCCGCCCGATCTTCATGGCTTGCGAAAAGTGTGGCGGTGTTGTCGAGGTTCCTGCCCAAGGAATCTTCGACGAGGTCAAGTCGTTGGCTGCCTCCGTTGAATTCACACCCAAGGTGAAGTTCATCGAAGTATCGGGTATCTGTGCGGTCTGCCGTAGAAAAGATGAGGCTGAGTGAACGTCTGCTTATCGGCACCTTGTTGGCTAACATCCCGGGGAAGTGCTGATGCAAAAGGGGACGATCCTCATCACGGGCTGCTCTTCTGGGATCGGTTTCGCCTCAGCCAAGGTGTTGAAGTCGCGGGGGTGGCGCGTGCTAGCCACGGCGCGGAGTAAGGACGATCTCGCGCGCCTCGAATGCGATCTTTGCGTTTCTGCGATCCACCTTGAGCTTTCTGAAACTCTATCGATCGCGGCTTGTGCTGAGCGCGCATTGGACTTGGCTGATGGCCGGATCGATGTGCTTTTCAATAACGCGGCCTATGGCCAGCTTGGCGCGGTGGAAGATTTATCCGCATCGGTTCTACGCCAGCAGTTTGAAGTCAACGTCATTGGCGGTCACGATTTAACATGCCGGCTGTTGCCGCAGATGCGGGCCCAGCGAGCGGGCCGCATCGTGCAATGCTCTTCGGTGCTAGGGCTCGTGTCGGCCCCCTATCGCGGAGCCTACTGCGCGTCAAAATTCGCGCTTGAGGCGTTGACCGATTCACTGCGACTAGAGCTTCGAGACAGCGGCATTTCGGTTTCTCTGATCGAGCCGGGCCCGATCCGAACACGCTTTCTTGGCAGCGCGCTAGACCGTTTCATGGATACGATTGATTGGCAGGGGTCGGTGCACCGGCAGGTCTACGAGGCGCGCTTGCGGCAATTGGAGGCCGGCGGACGCCAGTCCTTCAAGCTTGAACCTGAGGCGGTGGTCGAGAAGCTGGTCCACGCAGTTGAAAGCCGGCGGCCAAAGCCGCGCTACTTCGTAACGACCCCGACGTTTGTTGCCGATGTCATGCGCCGCGTTCTGCCGACGCGTTTGTTGGACCGGTTTCTACTTTCTCAGTGAACAGCGAGCGGCGATCCGGCTCAGGCGCGGTGATAGGGGTGCCCCGCGAGGATAGTCACGGCGCGATAAAGTTGTTCGGCGAGGACGATGCGCGCCAACCCATGTGGCAGCGTGAACCGGGACAAGGCCAGTGTCTTTTGTGCCAGGGCTCTGGCGAGGTCGCCGTGGCCGTCGGCGCCGCCGATCAATAAGGCGATCTCTCTTGTGCCGCCATCGCGCTCGTTCCCGAGGAAGGTGGAGAGTTTTTCGCTGGTCATCTCTAATCCACGCTCATCGAGAAGGACGCGACAGCCCGCCGCGCTTGTCGCGTCGACAAGTCTTTGGGCTTCATCCTGGCGGCGCATCGCTGGCTGCGATGCTCGTGCTTCCGGCAGTTCGATGATGTTCAAGGGTGCAAAACCACAAGATCGTCCAAGTCCGCCCAGGAGCTCGCTATAGCGCTCGATGAGCTGGCGCTCGGGGCCATACTTAAGGCGGCCAACCGTAGCGATGGTCAATCGCATCGGGCCTTCCTTTAAGGACATATCGACATAGCAGCGGGACCTGGCAGAGCAGGACCCGACCGGATTTAGCGGCCCAATCGGCGCATTTCTTTGAACCTGCAGATATTAGTGCGAGGTCGGTTCTGTAGGACGCTCTGTCGACCACATCCGTTCCAGATTGTAAAAATCCCGAACTTCTGGGCGGAACAAGTGGACGATAATGTCGCCGGTGTCGATCAAGACCCAGTCACAGATATCGTTGCCCTCAATGCGAGCACGGCCATGACCACCGTCTTTGAGTTGTTGCTGTATCTTGTCGGCGATGGCGCCGACATGCCGGTCCGTTCGGCCTGATGCAATGATCATAAAGTCGCCGATGGATGTCTTGCCGGCCAGATCGATCGTGACGATTTCTTCCGCCTTGGCTTCATCAAGCCAGTGACCGATCTGCTTTGCGAGCTGAGCCGAAGAATTGCTGTCGTGCAACGCCTCGGCAGGAGGCGTGCCGGTCCTGGCAGCCTCAAGCGCACTTGGCATATTTGTGTAGTCGTCCTTTCCTTATCGAACCCAATATGGAGGTTTGTTCCAAAGGTCCATCAATGCACACCCGGAAACTCAAACGCAGTGCCGTTCCGGTGGTGTAAGCGTGAGTTATAAACACTCCTAGCACCGTAGGGAAAGATAGGCTCATGGCATAAGGCCAGCAATAGATAATGGGCATTTTATTGCGTGCCTGTGAAGTTAGAGTAACACCGCGCCTGTTAACCCTGTTACGTCGGGTCGCTGCGCAGGGCGGTGGAAGACTGATTTGAGAGTCTGGTGGTGAGAAAAATCCAGGCTGGCGGCCGTTGGAATGGCAGGAATCGGGCGTCTTCTTCACGCATTCGAGCCGCAGCGAGGCTCAATGCGGCCGGTGACGAGAGGCCGGGAAATCGCCAGCCAGGCCGGTCTATTACGGCAATCGGCACCATCGCGGTGATATCGCGCCAGCGTTGCCAGCGGTGAAATGTTGCAAGGTTATCGGCACCCATAACCCAGACGAACCGCGTTTGCGGGTGGCGGGTGATCAGGAATTTGATCGTTGCCGCCGTATAGGGTGTTCCAAGGTCAGTTTCAAAGGCTGTTGTAACCATCTTCGGATGGCTGGCGATGGCTTCGATGGCTTCAATGCGTTTTTCGACCGCGGGCAGGCCGCCGTGGGTTTTCAGCGGATTGCCGGGTGTTACAACCCACCAAAGCTGATCTAGGCGCAGACGCCTTAGGGACGTGCGTGCGACGACCACGTGTCCGTCATGGGGCGGGTTGAACGAACCGCCCATGAGGCCGACGCGGGCGCCAGGCCAGACTGGTGGTGTTCGCACCGAGAAGGCTGAGCGATGTGTCGTAGCAGCGGACAATCAGGTAGCTCCCGGCCATAGTCGCTCATAGTTCATGGGCGGATCTGGCCGTCGCCACGGACGACGTACTTGAACGTTGTGAGCTGTTCCAGACCAACCGGACCGCGGGCATGCAAGCGGCCCGTGGCGATGCCGATCTCGGCGCCCATGCCGAATTCGCCACCATCGGCGAATTGAGTCGAGGAGTTGAGCATGACGATGGCTGAGTCGACGCGGGCGAGGAACCGCTCAGCGGTTCCCAGGCATTCGGTGATGATGCAGTCGGTGTGTTGTGAGCTGAATTCAGCAATATGGGCAATTGCACCGTCGACGCCATCGACTGTTTTTACCGCGATGATCGCATCGAGGTATTCGGTTCCCCAATCATGATCACCGGCGGCGACCACGCGTGGATCGGCGGCCTGAGCGGCTGCGTCGCCGCGTACCTCGCAGCCAGCGTCGAGGAGCGCTCGAACCAGGGGTGCGATGTAGTCCTCGTGGGCATTCTTGTCGACGAGGAGGCTTTCGGTGGCACCGCATACGCCGGTTCGGCGCAGCTTGGCATTGAGGACGATCTCAACGGCTTTATCGATATCGGCGCCGCGATCGACATAGGTGTGGCAGACGCCTTCGAGGTGGGCGAAGACGGGTACTCGGGCTTCTTTCTGGACGCGATCGACGAGACTCTTGCCACCGCGCGGCACGATCACGTCTATGTTGCCATTCAAGCCGCGCAACATGTGGCCGACGGCTTCGCGGTCGACGGTCGGTACGATCTGGATGGCGTCCTCGGGCAGTCCGGCTTCGCGCAAGCCATGAGCGAGGCAAGTTAGGATTGCCATGCTCGAGTGATGGCTGTCGGAGCCACCGCGCAAGATGGCGGCATTGCCCGACTTGAGGGACAAGGCGCCCGCGTCGGCAGTTACGTTCGGACGGCTTTCGTAAATAATACCGATGACTCCGATCGGAACCCTAACGCGTGAGATATGGAGGCCGTTTGGACGGTCCCATTCGGCGATGATCTCTCCGACCGGATCGTTCAGCGCGACGATCGATTCCAGGCCGCGGGCGATGCCTTCGATGCGATCGGGATCGAGCATGAGGCGATCGAGGTAGGCACCAGGTTTGCCCGCATCTTCCGCCGCGGACAGGTCGCGCTTGTTGGCTTCGGTTATGACGGGTGTATGCCGGCGCAGCTCAGCGGCTGCCACCTTGAGCGCTTCGTCCTTGGCGTCATGGTGAGCGGCTGCAAGCTGGCGGGCGGCGTTGCGGGCGACCTCGCCCATCGCCAGCATGGCTGCTTCGACGTTGCTGTCGTGTAGAAGTTTTTGGACGATGGCGTTCATTATCGCAGGTCTCCAGGGTCTGTCGGGCCCTCGGGCTTATTTCTTTTCGGACATCAGGTCTTCGACAAAAAGGCGCAAGAACAAGTCCCACCAGGAGGCTGCCTCTTTAAGGTGATCTGTAGTGATGCCGGTGAGGATTATGGAATGGGTCAGCATTACTTCACCGTCGGAGGTCACCGAAGCGCGCGTCAGCGGAAAGCGGTTGTTCCAGTTGTTGGCCCATTCGATGCTGGCTTTGCGGTCAGGAAACATGGCGCTCAGCATCAGATAGGGGCTGGCTTGGTCCTCATTCTTGAACAAAAAAGCCGAAAACGGAATGCCGCTGGTGGTGGCACTGATGCTCCTGGAGCCTTCACCGGGTTCGGCGACTTCGACGTAAAGTCCGAGGTTGCGAAGATTCTCGGCTAGCGCTTCGATTTCGGCGACAACCGGTTGTGCGGTCAACATGGCGATCCTAGCTCCCTCTATCGTTGCGATGCAGACGGTGTAAGGCCATGTCATCGCGGTGGATTAGTTCGTCGCGGCCGGCAAAGCCAAGGATGGTGGAAATCTCGCTTGTTTTTTTGCCGATGATGCGTTCGGCGTCCTTCTTGGCATACGCGACAAGGCCGCGCCCCAGTTCGCGGCCGTCATGGCTCCGGATAATCACCGAATCTCCCCGGTCGAATGCGCCGGCAACGGATGCGACGCCGGCGGGCAGCAAGCTGCGTCCGGAATACAGCGCCTTTTCGGCACCAGCATCTACGGTGATGGTGCCCTTGGGCTCCAGCTGGCCAGAGATCCAGCGTTGACGCGCGGTGACAGGATTGGAGGGGGCGAGGAACCAGGTGCAGGCTGCTCCTTCGGCGATGGCGCGAAGTGGATGCATGAGTTTGCCAGAGGTTATGACCATGTCGCAGCCAGCGGCACGGGCGATCTTGGCAGCTTCGACCTTGGTCTTCATGCCACCGCTTGAAAGCTCGCTGCCAGCGTCGCCGGCCATGGCTTCGATATCGCCGGTGATATCCGTGACAACGTCGAGGCGGCGCGCGTTTTGATCCGAGTTTGGCGGAGCCGTATAAAGCCCATCGACATCAGACAACAAGACGAGGCAGTCAGCATCGATCATTGAGGCAACGCGGGCGGATAAACGATCGTTGTCGCCGTAACGGATTTCGTTGGTTGCAACGGTGTCGTTCTCATTGACGACGGGGAGCGCCTTCAGGCGAAGCAGGGTCAGTAGGGTATCGCGGGCGTTGAGGTAGCGGCGGCGCTGCTCGGTGTCTCTGAGCGTCAGCAAAATTTGTGCGGCGGTCAGGCCATGGGCTCGCGCCAAATCGGAATAGGCGTGGGCGAGCGCGATCTGGCCAACGGCGGCCGCGGCCTGGCTTTCCTCTAGCTGTAGTGGCCCAGTTGGGAGCGACAGGGAGTGGCGCCCAAGGGCGATGGCACCTGATGAAACGATGACGACCTCGCGCCCGTGTTTGGACAATTCAGCGATATCGTCAATCAGAGAACCCAACCAGTCGGTGTTCAACGTTCCGGTTTCACGGCAAGTGAGCAATGCCGAGCCGAGCTTGACGATGATTCGTCTAGCCGCCGCCCATTCCGGGCGGTAGCGCGTGTCAGTGTTGATATCGGGGCTCTCAGCCATGAACTTTTTTTGGTTTGTCAGGATTCAGTTTCGTCATGGCGCTGATAGCACGAAACGTGTGCCGAGTCGGGAGGAAGCATTCAGGTTTTAGGGGCGCCACGGTTTGGGCGGGCCGTCCTCCGCGGCTTGGTCCTCGGCTTGCTGGTTTTCGATTTGCCTGATGATCGCGAATAGAGCTTCGTTGACGCCCTTGCCTGAAACGGCGGACAGTAACAGCGGGCGCTTGCCGGATGCACTGCGTAGCTCTTCGAAGCGCGTTTGGAGTTCCTCATTAGTTAGTGCATCGATCTTAGAGAGGGCGACGATCTCCGGTTTGTCGGCGAGATCAGCAGCGTAGGCCGCAAGCTCATTGCGTATGGTTTGGTAAGCCTCCGCAACGTTTTCCTCCGTGCAATCAACCAGATGCAGCAGCACGCGGGTGCGTTCAACGTGGCCGAGAAAACGCGCTCCTAGCCCGGCGCCCTCGTGTGCGCCTTCGATGAGGCCGGGGATGTCGGCCAGCACAAAGTCGCGGTTGCCGGCTTTCACGACACCTAGGTTCGGATGCAACGTTGTGAAGGGGTAATCGGCAATCTTCGGTTTAGCGGCGGAGACCGCGGCCAGGAATGTCGACTTGCCGGCGTTGGGAAGTCCGAGGAGGCCAGCGTCGGCGATGAGCTTCAGGCGCAGCCAGATGGTCAATTCCTCACCGGGCAGTCCCGGATTGGCGTGCCGTGGTGCCTGGTTGGTCGGGCTTTTGAAGTGCGCATTGCCGAAGCCGCCGTTGCCGCCCTTCGCCAAGCGTACACGGTCTCCCACCTGCTTGAGATCAGCGAGCAGCGTCTCGTTATCGTCATCAAATACCTGAGTTCCGGGCGGCACCGTGATGGTACAATCATCGCCCGATGGACCTGAGCGATTGCGGCCCATTCCAGGAGTGCCGTTTTTTGCTTTGTAGTGCTGCTGGTAGCGGAAATCGATCAGCGTATTGAGGTTAGCGACGCATTCGACCCAGACATCGCCGCCGCGGCCGCCGTCACCGCCGTCTGGGCCACCATACTCAATGTATTTTTCCCGGCGGAAGGAAATGCTGCCATCACCGCCCTTGCCGGATTTGATGTAGATCTTTGCTTGATCAAGGAACTTCATCGCATCGCCTTTTCGAACGCTTCGCGGGTTAGCTGCGTCTTGATCATTCTGACCTTTACGTCACGCGCGACGAAGTGAGTTAGCTCTTCACCAATCTTCGAGAAACCTGTCTTCTCCTGGATCCGCCAGGAGGCGACATTGTACTCAGCGTAGCCTGAGAATAGAGGCGCGGCTTGCGGATTGTCGAAGTGTTCCTCCACCAGCTCGTTAACTGCTTCGCTCATCAGACCCTTGCCCCAGAAGGCTTTGCCGATCCAATACCCTAAAGTGTCTTGGTTATCATGGTCTTCTATGCTGATGATCCCGATCAGCTGTCCACGATACTCAATGAGGTAACGGGATGCATTTGAGGCAAACGCAACAGCGTGATCGCGGGTGCAGGGCCAGGGCGGCATTTGCAGGTTCTTGACCACGTCCCAGTCTGAGATCTGGTGATAGACATCATCTGTGTCATCAGGATGCGCGTTTCTCAATACGAGCCGAGGTGTTGTCAGGGTGACGCTGCTCATCCGCTCGCGAGCCAAGCAACCGCCTTTGGAAGTTTTAGCCAGGGTTCTTTTCTGTCGAGGCGATAACGCAGTGCATCGGCTTCCAGTTTGCGCGCTTCGCACCAACACGGTGCCGATCCCGAGTATGTAAATCCCAGTTTTTCGATGACGCGCCGCGAGCTTGGGTTATCTGTGAAATGCCCGCAAGTAACGTGCTGCACACGTTTGCGTTTGAAGCAGAAATAGATCACGGCTCGAGCAGCTTCGGTGGCGAAGCCTTGGCCCCAGAATGGTTTGCCGATCCAGTATCCGATCTCCGCACTGGTGTGATCCGGCGAGAGCATATAGCCGGTTACGCCAATTAGTTCCCCGCCATGCTCGATGCCGAAGACTTTTTCGCCGTCCTCAAGGTCGTCGATCCATTGGTGTGCGGCATACACCGTGTATGGATACGGCATGCGAGAGGTCATGCTGGCGACATCCCAATCGCCACCAAGCTCGGCAATGCGGTCTGCGTCATGCAGGATTAGTTGGCGCATGACGAGCCGCGTTGTTGTGATTTCGATTTTTGACACCGTCAGCCTCTGAGCTCGATGCCAATCGGCGCCCGGCCTCGTGTTGCGACCGCGCCCTGTCGTTGCTTTCGGGCGCGATGACGTCAGCCGGGTGACTGGGTGCGGGGTGTTACTCCGCTGCGTCGGCTATTTTTGGGTGCACCGAAATAAAGGTGCGGCCGTTGCGCTTGGTGCGGAATTCGACGTTGCCTTCGACCTTGGCGAAGATCGTATGGTCGGTGCCCATGCCGACGCCGCTGCCCGGATGCCACTTCGTGCCGCGCTGACGCACGATAATGTTGCCGGGGATGACGAGTTCACCGCCGTAGCGCTTTACGCCAAGGCGTTTCGACTCGGAGTCGCGGCCGTTCTTCGTTGAGCCGCCTGCTTTCTTTTGTGCCATCTGGTTCGTCCCTTGAGTTTTACGGCAGCCTCATCGCGCCCATTGCCGGTCTGCGAATCGCGCCTTTGATATCGGTAGTCTCTCGTCGTCGATTTAGGCGCCGCTGATGCCTGTGATGCGCACCAGGCTCAGATGCTGGCGGTGTCCCTTTTTGCGGCGCGAGTTCTTGCGGCGCCGCTTTTTGAAGGCAATGACTTTCGGTCCGCGGGCCTGGTCGACGAGCTCGGCAGTCACTTTGGCGCCGCTCACAAATGGCGTGCCGACTTTGACCTGGTCGCCGTTGCCGACCATCAAGACGTCCGCGAATTCGACGGAGGCGCCAGGTTCGCCTGTAAGGCGCTCGATTGTGAGAAGATCGTTTTGGGCGACGCGGTACTGCTTTCCGCCCGTTTTGATGACAGCGTACATGGCTGACGGGGTCCTTGTTCATACGTTTTTGATCGCAGGTTCCCTCAATGGGGCTCCTGGCGGTTTGTTCGCGCCTTACGGCGCCGCATCTCGTATTGTCCCCAAGGGGTAGGATGCGGACTTTGAGGTCGGCGGTTGTGATCCTGGTTGTTTCCGACCACATTCATGGTCATGCAACCTGCATCACATACCGATAAAGGGACTAATCCCCAGCCGAAACGGCTTGGCCTCAGGCAGCGGCTTTAGCGCGGGAAGCTCCAGCTCCTCGCGGTGCCTTTATCTGAAGGAGTGGGTGCGGTTTGTCAATGCGCTAGGCGGTGTCTGGAGGCCCGGGTATGGCAATTGTTGAGACGATAACGGCCCAACCTCTGCGTTGCATCCCAGTCGTCGATGTGACCGGCGCGATTGGTATCGCGACGCTTATGGCGGAAAGCGGGCGGGCGCACGCTCTTATCGACATTGCTACGACGAACGTCCCGAATGCGGTGCTGAGGCTGCTTGATGGGGTGTCACGGCGGTGGTTGTCGCGTTGGAATCATGCGCAATTGCCGGAGATTGACCGTATTGCGGAACTGTTGGGCCGGCCTGGCGTTTACTACCTGTCCGTCAGTTACGAGTGGGGCTGTACGTGCCGTATTGCCCCCTCTCCAGACGGCGGATCGGCTCGGCTGGCGCGTGTTTTGGATTGGCGCACGCCGGGGCTTGGAGCCCTAATCATCGCCGCCCGTGTCACGGCGCAGGCCGGCTCATTTGTTTCGATGACCTGGCCGGGTTACACGGGCGTTTTGCATGCTATGGCGCCCGGGCGCTTTTCCGCGGCTCTCAATCAGGCCCCGATGCGGCGGCCAATCGGGCTTTTCGCGATCGACTGGGCGGCGAACAAAGCTCGCATCTGGTCTCGGCCGCATCTGATGCCGGGACACTTGTTGCGAGATGTCTTTGAAACAGCCAGCCATTTCGATGAGGCCCGGCGGAGGCTCACGGAAACGCCCATTGCGACGCCCTGCATTTTTGTGCTGGCCGGGACCGCGCCAAGCGAGACCGTTGTGATCGAGAGGAATGAGGTCAGTGCGGAGATCCATACCGGTCCGGGCGTTGCGGCCAATCATTGGCAGGCGGCCGGCTGGCAGGGAAGCTCTCGCGGTCAAGACAGCGCGGGCCGCTCGCGGATGCTTGCTGGTCTGAGCCCGGAGTTCGATGAGGGCTTCGGCTGGCTGCGTCCTCCAGTTCTCAATTCCTTGACGCGGCTTGCGATGGTGGCCGATGCGGCTGAAGGCCGTATCCTGGCTCAGGGATTTGAAAAAGAGGTGCCTGCAACGGCGCCCCTGGGCTTGCAATTTTGAGTTTTTGGGTACGTTCAGATCGGGCGGAAACGCCGCTCCCATCTCAAAGGATTACGCCGACGTTTCAGGGAGTGCTTCACGTTCGAGATAGAAGCTCACTGCTCCCATCCCGGACGATAACGCCTTTGGCAATCTCCGCGATGTGGCGGTGGTCGGTGCCGCAACAACCTCCCAAGACGGTGAGCTGCGGATACCGGCGGTGCAATTCGGCGAGTTCACGGCCCAAATCGGCAGGGTCTCCGTCGTCAAGATCGCAGGCGCAGTCGAGTTCGGCATGGGAGCGCTTGGAGGCGTTGGCGCGGATGCCGCCGAGGCGTTCAATCCAATCTCCAGCACGCGTCAATATTTCGGCGAAGTGGGTGGGGTGAGCGCAGTTGATCATGTAGTAGGCGGGGTATGAGTCGGTCGCCTTATCGACCGCGTTGATTGCTTGTCCTAGGCTGTCGCCCGTCGGCAGGCTGCCATCAGTTTCAACGGTAAACGAGATTACCGCCGGAATGGCATGGGCCTTGGCGGCGCGGGAAATGCCGACGGCCTCGTCGATGTTATTCATCGTGACAGCTGTGATGAGGTCGGCGGGGCCGGCGGCGAATACTCCGATCTGCCAGGAATGATAGGCCTCGGCTTCCGCCATGCTCATTAGGTTGCCTGGATCATAACCGTCGCCGCGAGGGCCGATACAACCGGAGACCACGATGGGTGTGTCGCTCGTGGCGTTCGCCGTGCGGATTTCGTCCGTCAGCTTTAAGCCGCGTTGGTTGGCATCGGTAAGAGCGTCGAGATCTTGAAAGCCTATGGGGGCCGCCCAGTCCGGGCTGGCGCGCCAGGTGGGGGTCTCAAGCACTAGGCCGGTGCCTGCTGAACTTGCGATCTCGATGTAAGGCTTGAAGTAATCACGCAAGAGGTTTGGGCCGTCGGGACGCCGCATCAAGTCGATCGCGGCAAAGCAAGTGAGTTCGATCCCGTTTTGAAAAATCAGCACTGTTTCGAGGCCGCCGTCGGTAATAAACAGGCGTTCTGACTGGGGTAGGAGATTGCGGTAAATGCTCATGCAGGTCTCCGTTCTGGATGAGGCTCCTGCGGTTAAAAAGATCGACTCTCAGTTATCACCTCGCAGAAGTGCGAGTGCTGCGGGGTGCCACGGACCCGTCTCATCGGGCAATCACCTGGGGAACAGTTCGCGGACTAGTGAGTGCAGGCTGTGCAGAAAACACAAAAGGGGCCGCTAACAACGCGTTTCGCGCGCTTAGCGACCCCCCGTGAGAATGGCCTGCTTGAGAATTCGTGGTTTGAATAGAACCGTGGCGCTTAGCTGCGCGTTAGAGGCTGCTCTAAAGTCTGACTACGGCGCCCGAAGTCTCCGGCCGGCACATAGATCTCACTCGACATCAGATCACCTCCCTTCACGTTGTTGCATCCGACTCAAATAATAGCAGGGACCGGGGTTCCGCTCAACGGCGTAGAAAGGGGCGGGGGGACACGCGCTGTTTTGCTTGCCGGTGTCCTACAAAGGGTGCCTTCTCAAGTACCGTTAGAGATGTGTCGCTAGCGGCTCTTGCGTCCAGCATGGCGAGGCGCTAAAAGCGCGCTTCTGCCGGTGATCAAGGAGCCCGGAGAGGTGGCTGAGTGGTCGAAAGCACCGCACTCGAAATGCGGCATACTCGCAAGGGTATCGAGGGTTCGAATCCCTCCCTCTCCGCCA
>DAOUZE010000095.1 GCA_030665765.1 Filomicrobium sp. | reverse complement strand
CTGTCCCTAGTACGAGAGGACCGGGATGGACGCACCTCTGGTGGACCTGTTGTCGCGCCAGCGGCACAGCAGGGTAGCTATGTGCGGACGGGATAACCGCTGAAAGCATCTAAGCGGGAAACCCACCTCGAAACGAGTTCTCCCATGAGAGCCGTGGAAGACCACCACGTTGATAGGCCGGGTGTGGAAGCGCAGCAATGCGTGGAGCTTACCGGTACTAATAGCTCGATTGGCTTGATTACTCTCATTAAGCAATGCCAACTCGGATCTCGCTCCGAGTGGGCTGCTCAAGAGACCAGAAATTAGAAGTCATAAACACGGCTCCGCCGACCTGGTGGCTATGGCGGGGTGGCTGCACCCGATCCCATTCCGAACTCGGCCGTGAAACGCCCCAGCGCCGATGGTACTTCGTCTTAAGACGCGGGAGAGTAGGTCGTTGCCAGGTCTGCAGAGCCGTGTGGAAACTTCTCAGCGTGAATGCTTTCGTGAGCATGGGAGGCGCACTTGTGCGCTCATGCTTAGTGGGCATCCGAACCGCACAAAAAAAGTCATTCATCCTCTTCACGATACCCATTAACACCCGCCCGCGGCTCTCTAGCCCGGGCGTTTTTTTATGCCCGGTTTGCCCAGTGGACATATCCGAGCCCATTTCCCAAAACATGCTAAGATATGGCGGTTTGGAAAACCGGAGAAGCCTCCAACGTGCGTAGTCTGGCAGTCGTTGCTCTCGTCACTCTTGCCTTATCTCTTGCGGTTGCGACCGCGCAGGCCAAGTCCGACCCCTGCGGTCAGGAAGCCGTCGCCGGCAACGATTACATCATCTGTCGAATCGATATAACCAACACAGCCGTCTCGGTTCGGTGGCGCGCCGGCTCAGGCAAGCCGTTTGGTTCTCTTGTTGCGGTTCAGCGGGCGGCCGCCGCAGCAGGTGAGAAGCTTGTATTTGTCATGAACGGCGGCATGTACCATGAAGACCTGTCGCCGGTTGGCTACCACGTCGAAAACCGACAGAAATTCAAGAATGCCAACACACGCCCCGGGCCGGGCAATTTCCACCTGCTGCCAAACGGCATCTTCTATGTCGACGGAAAGAGCGCTGGTGTCATGGAAACCCGCGCGTTCCTACGCCGTAACAAGCGGCCGCAGTTCGCCACGCAGTCCGGTCCGATGCTGGTCATCAACGGCAAGGTCCACCCGAAGTTTCGACACAACTCACAGTCGCGAAAAGTGCGCAACGGAGTCGGCGTGTCGCGCGACGGGCGTACCGCCTATTTTGTACTGTCGGACGAACCCGTGACCTTTTACGCCTTCGCTAAGGTCTTCCAGCGCCATCTCAAGACACCCAATGCGCTGTTCCTTGATGGCTCTGTTTCTCAGCTTGCCAGCCGCACGATCGGCCGCCATGGCTTCCGGCCGGTGGGTCCGGTGATCGTGGGCATCCAGCGCTAGGCTTACGGAGAACGACGAACGCCAATGCCGGCAGAATACAACAACGCCTCGATGGACTTCGTCGGGGTCCTACTGGATGTGAGCGATACGAGCATGCTGCAAACCCATCATCAGGCCTACCATACGCTTCGCGCGGTGACGAAAACGTCAACACGCTAGCCAACCTTAGACTACACGATTTCAAGGCGCTGCTGGAAGCGCAGGAGCCGCGGCTTCGAACCACCTGAATTCCGTCATCGATACTTCAATTGGGAAATCCGTTTGCGAGAACAGTTGATGGCGTCGATTGTGCGTCTGGATTGATTCCGTCTCTATCCGAGACACCTTCGTTTGTTCGATACGTACCAAAACTGCTCGTGGCCCCTCGCGTCGCAAAGTGCACACCAAGCAGCCGCGACGAGACCAAGAGCTGAGGCTCGCGTGGCGCCGTGCCAAGTCAACGTTC
Organism: Filomicrobium sp.; assembly: GCA_030665765.1. Classification (GTDB taxonomy): domain Bacteria; phylum Pseudomonadota; class Alphaproteobacteria; order Rhizobiales; family Hyphomicrobiaceae; genus Filomicrobium. The sequence continues at coordinate 9,746 of DAOUZE010000095.1, read as the reverse complement.
CACGTTGCCCGGCGCATAGATATTCGTACCGATGAGCAGAGAATTAAAGGTACCAGGCCACGGCAACGCGCGTCGCATCATTCCCTCAAAACTGACCGGATCTGATCCTCGTATTGCTGCACCGCTTCGAGCGCGCGCGCCGACATCACCGGGTTCGCTGCGTTCTGTTCCGTGAAAGCCTCGATGGCCTCGCGCGCGTTCGTCATGATCTGGCCGGCAACCCCCTGCGGGTTTAGCTCTCGCGCACAGTTCTTCTGCAGCAGTTGCGTGAGAATGACGCCCGTGGCGAGCGCCAGCCCGGAGAGCTCGGCGATCTCGCGCTTGAGCTCTGCGATTGATTCGTCCGCAGTCTTCATATCAGCCATGGCGTTCGCCCCTCTTGCAGTACAGCCTGATGAAGTCGCTAATGCCATCCTCGATAGAACGCAACCCCGTGCCGCCGCAAACCTCAAAGCTGGCCTGGTCAATCTCGCGCCGGGCAACAGCTTCTGATGCTGAGGGTGGCTCCTCCTGCCGGCATCGAGGTGCCAAGATGGTTTCGGTCGAAGAAGCCATCGAAAGAAGATCCGACTATGAAAGAGATTGGAACGATTGGGCTGAACACTGCCAGGTCCTTGCCTTTTTTCGATCCCCATCACCAAAGATGGGGGTAGAGTTCGTACAACCACTGAGCAATGTCTCAAATAAACGGGTACATCTTCGTTTTTCTATGTCCGAGTTGGCTCAGCCGATAAGCAGTTCCACTTCCGCGCGCAGCCTCAACGCCTCCGATTCCTCATTAAGCGCGACGTCCGCCATCCTCACCATCTCGCCCTTTATCATGTTCCGGGTTAGCCGCACGCCGTGCGCGAGCCCGATCGGCAGGCACCCCTCCGCTAGGCTCTTCGCCGCCGGGATTGCCTTACCCCAGATGGTGTATCCCCCTTCACCGTCGAGCGCCTCACCGGCAGCGAGGTCCCGCTTGGCGATTGTTACTGCATCACCGCGGAACACTCGCGCAGAGCCGGTCGGCTCGCCCCGCAGTGCCGCGTTCAGGACGGAAATACCGAGCTCCAGACCGATCAAATGAAACGGCTTGTACATTGCCGCGTATTGTCCGCTAGTGTCCGTCGTCAGCCCATACTGCCGAAAACACCGAGCCGCATAATCGTTTTGCGCTTTCAACACCACGTAGACGCCCCAGCGCAAATCCCGCTCCACCTCCGAGCCATCACGTTGAAGCGACGAGACGACTTCGACCATGCCATCTGCCTCCAAAGCGCCTCCCGCAGCAACAGGCCTCAGCACCTGTGCCAAATCATCGGCCCCACACGGTGGGAACGCCAGCCCGGCCGCCGGCACATTCAAATCGCACGCATTTGCGATGGCGCACATTTCGATGGCCGACTTGGTCCCGTCGAGAAACGAATTGAACATCTGTGGGTTCATCCCTGCGTCAGCAGCCTCTTCCGACGTTAAACCGTAATGCTGCCAGACGTTGTTAGGGGTCACCTCGTGGAACGATGGCAGGTATTTTGTGCCCTTGCCCGCCGCGGCTACCTGAAATCCGCAGGCCCGTGCCCAGTCCACCATCTCTGAGACCAGTGCTGGCTGGTCTCCATAAGCCATCGAATAGACTACGCCGGCCGAGCTTGCTCGTTTCGCAAGCGCCGGACCGGCCAATACGTCCGCTTCGACATTGACCATTACGATATGCTTGCCATGCTCGATGGCGGCGAGAGCATGCCGAATTCCAACTACTGGATTGCCTGTCGCCTCGATCACGACTTCAACGTCGTCTCGCTCGGCAAGCCCAACGCCGCTTTCTAAAAAATCCGTTCTCTCAATGGTTTCACTGGCCCATCCAACCGCGCGGCAGGAGCTTTCAGCGCGCTCCGGTGACAGGTCCGCGATCGCCGTAACCTCCAGTCCCGAGACGTGCGGAACCTGTGCTAGAAACATTGATCCGAATTTACCAGCGCCAATCACACCGGCCCGGACGGGTCGGTCGGCGTCAATGCGGGTTTGCAGGAGGGTATACAGGTTCATCGAGCTGATATCGGGACGGTTACACGCAAAAGGGTTGAGCTTTACAGGCGATATTTTGGCCGCTGCGGAGGCAAATTGTCCCCACCGGAGTTACGCTGCCTTGACAGCGCCATGCGCCGCTGGCGTATAGCGGAACGGCAACGTTGGCACGAGTCAATAAGTGGCTAATCAGCAAGCAATGCAACCATTCAGCAAGGCGTGGTGGTGCGGGCTCGCAATCGGCACGGTTGTGTTGACGGCGGTCGTCGCGCCACGAACCACCACCTTTCTCATGCTTCTGGTTTTGCTGCTTTCGATCGCCGATCAGCTGATCAGGCCGGCTCTGCCTCGCCGTCCGGCACGGTTTGAGGCGGTATTCGTTGCTTTGGCGGCGTTTGCGGGCTGGGGTTTGTTATCGGCGACCTGGTCGCTGGCGCCTTGGCACAGCCTGCTCAAGCCGGCGTTTTTAGTCTTGATGCTCATCGCGGTTTGGCTTGCGCTTCGTGGAATCTCGACCGCCACCCGCCCAGTTACACACTACCTTGGCGAAGGCGCGCTAACCGCGATTACCATTGCCTATCTGTTGGTCGCCTTTGAAATCCTGACCGATCAGCTCATTACCCGCAGCCTGTTGACCGCGTTTCCGTCGCTTTACGCGAACATTACAAAGCATGTCACCGTCGCCGCGGATGGCTCCGTGCTCAAAATCTCGGAAGCCAATCTCAATCGACGTATGACGATCCTGGTCTGGCTCTTGTGGCCGGCGATCATGCTCGCGATCCATGACCCCAACAGGTATCGCCGTGTGGTCGCCTATGTATCGCTTGGCTTCGGTGCTGCAATAATCTTTTTCTACGGGTCGCACCAGACCTCGCAGTTGGCACTGTTGGGAGGCTTAGTAGTTTATGGCTTCGCCAACTGGTTCAATCGCGCCGCTGTGCTGATGGTCGTAACCGGGATTTGGAGCGCTGCGGTCCTTCTTGCTGTGCCGATCGCGTTGCTGGTTTTTCACGCCAACCTTCATCAAGCCAATTGGCTGTTCCACTCCGCGCGGCATCGAGTCGTAATATGGGGCACCGCTGCAGAAGAGGTCATGCGCTCACCGGTAATCGGTGTCGGCGCGGATGCCACGCGGGTGGCCATGCGCAAAGCGGTTTCCAACACCGTGCAGGCCAAGTCGAAGCGAGACCTGGGCCGCTTCGAGTCCGGCTACGCCAACCACGCCCATAATGTCTATTTGCAAGTCTGGTACGAACTCGGCGCCATCGGCGCCCTACTGTTCTTGTCGATCGGGCTGCTCACGCTGCGAGCCATTGCGAAGCTGCAGGCAAGCGCACAACCGGCGGCCATCTCCATGTTTGTGACAACGTCTCTGCTGATCGGCTTTAGCTACAGCATGTGGCAGACATGGTTTATATCCGCGCTCGGGCTGGCAATTGCATTGTTTGCCATTGCTCTGCGCAAGCGGTCCGATCAGTTGCAGGAAGTCAGGGATACGAATCCGTTCACCGAGGGTGCGGCGGCATCACAGTCGGTGGGGCGGAAAACCTAAGCCAATTCCTCGATGCCGAGCCGCTGCGATTCCGCATAGCGCTCGCCCCAAGGAAACTCATCCGGAAAAACGGCAGAGATCCGTTCGACTTCTTCACCGCTAAGACGCAATGAAGCGCCTTGCGCGCAAACCTCCAGGTGCCCGGGTGAACGCGTCCCCGGGATCGCGACGACATTGCGGCCCTGCGCCAGAATCCATGCAATGGCGAGTGCCGCAGGGTCGTGGCCCATCTCCTCGGCGAGACTGTGATAGCGGCCGACGGCGGCCAGATTCCTGGGGAAGTTTTCCGCAGAAAAGCGTGGATTGCGCTTGCGGAAATCACGGTTACTGAAGGCCTCCGGATCGGGCGGCGAAGACGTCAGCATTCCCCTGGCGAGGGGACTGAATGCGACGAACGCGACCCCGAGTTCTGATGTTGTCTTCAGCATTTCCCGGTCAGCAATGCGGGTCCATAACGAATACTCGCTCTGAACCGCCGCCACACGGTCAACTCTGTGCGCCCTGCGCAGTGTGTCAGGACTAATTTCACTGAGGCCGATTGCACCAATTTTGCCGGCACGTTTCAGGTCGGCCAGAGCCCCAATGACTTCTTCGATAGGACGTTCGACTTCGCGGCGATGAACGTAATAAAGATCGATCCTCTCCGCACCAAGCCGCCGCAGAGAATTGTCAATCGCCTCCTTGAGGTAGGCTGGGGAGTTGTCAGTGTAGCGCTGCCCAGTCGCACGCATGAAACGAACGCCACCCTTGCTGGCGATCGAAACTCTCGGGCGGCGTGTCCGAAAAAATTTTCCGATAATCTCCTCTGATATCCCCATGCCGTAGATGTCGGCGGTATCCAAATGTGTAACGCCCAAGTCCACCGCCGTGTCGAGCAGTCTCAGCGCCTCGTCCTCAGATGTCGGCCCATAGGCCCCCGTCAGATTGAGGCATCCAAGGCTCACGCAGGAGACGCGTGGCCCCAAAGTGCCGAGCCATCGCTCTTCCATCGGCGTTTCTTCTCCGTCTCGGGTTCACGGTGGGGAGTCCTTGAATTCGAAACTCTCCGCAGTGTGTCTATGCACCGACTATGCTGCGAGGCTTGCCAGCCGTTGGCAAGCTGTTTTGCAACAATTGCCACCTATGAACGGTCAATTTTGGAGGCATTTTATGGTTCAGACGCGAGTACGCCAGCGTCATATGGCCATCCCTATTGATAGCTAGCGGCAGTAATTGCTGCGACGACGTGGGGCCATATCAAAGTGGAAGTGATCCCGGTGCGCCTCGTTTGCCTCAGGGCCAAGCACCGTACCGAAATACTGGCAGGCTTCTTTGTGAATACGCTTCAGGAATCGCGATTCCTTTGTCGGCGGCGCCTCTTTTGCAACCTTCGCGGGCTTTGGTTTCCGCGCCGGGCTAGGCTGCGATTTCGGGTCTGTCTTGCGCCCGCTGCCCCCCGGCGCTTTGAGGATGTCTGACTTTTTGATCGGGATCGGCATCGCCTGAGAATTTTTCTGTGTTAGGACAATCGGTCGTGCCGCAACACGCTTACCCGTGATCGCCACGAGCTTTGGTTTCGCCTTGTCCTTGATGGGGGCCTTCCGGTCTCTTGCCGTCGGCCCCCAGTCGCGGAGGACTGAAATCGTTTTGCCATTGGCAAGCTTGAAGACGCCGACGTCCAGTGCATTGGCCAGCGCGTGTTCGCTAAGCCGCCCCGTTTTAGCGCCATTACGGTTGCGGCAGGAATAGCTTGAAATGCCTTGGAAATTCTTTATCGGCGAGCCCAGAATCGAGATCGCGGCGGGTTGCAGGCTGTTCTCGATGAACCAGTACAGCGCAACCGCCATCTTGCAGCGCAAGGTTGCCGGCGGCGAAACCTTCAGCGGATGACGTGTACCAATAAGCCGCGTTTTGACAGCAGCGGGTGCTCCGCAGCGGCCTTTCTTGAACGGTTCAGCAATCTCGACACGGGCTTGAATGTGCGCGAGTTTTTGAACACAGCTCTTGAGGCTATTGGCAACTTCGCCTTGCGACCATACATCTGGCGGCGGTGCCGGCGGTACTAGTGCAGCGTCCTTCCCCGGTGTTTTAAGCTTCGCCTTTTTGGGCGTTTTCGCTGGTGGTGCGGAAGGCTTGTGCCAGGGAGCGAGCGCCGGGTGAGGGACGTTCCTCATGGTGCTTTTGCCAGCCGGTTCCGCTATCGCCGAAACGCTCAGGGCCGCGAAAAAAAAGGCGATTCCGCCAGCTAGCAATATCGGTTTTTGCAACGTTGCAGTGCTGTGACCGGCCAAATCACTTCCCCCTAGATCATGCCGATACCATTTCAGGACGAAACTTGATATTTCAGTTGGTCGACGCCACCGCCCAGTAATGCTATCTGAAACCGCCGAAAAAATGGACCAATAACGCATTCAAAGAAGTGCTTCAGGGAGATGTCATGGCCGAAAAGCCCGCCTTGTGGATTACGCGCAAGCTTTCAGATTTAACGGAAGCTCGGGCCGCTCGCGACTATGATGTCCAGCTCAATCCAGAAGATCGGGTTTTCACTCCCGACGAGATCGTGGCGAAAAGCCATGAGGTCGACGCCATCCTCCCTTGCCACTCAGAACACTTCAACGCGGATGTCGTTGCGCGAATGTCGGATCGCGTGAAGATCATCGCCAACCATTCGGTCGGTGTCGACCATTGCGATTTACAGGCCTTGAAGGCCAAAGGTGTCGTCGTCACCAACACACCGGATGTCCTTTCCGATGCGACTGCGGAAATCGCGCTTTTATTGATGCTGGCCGCGGCGCGGCGTGCTGGTGAGGGGGACCGGCTGGTTCGGGCGGGCAACTGGGACTCCTGGAGCCCGGCATTCATGGTCGGCACGCAGATGACCGGTAAGCGACTAGGCATCGTCGGCATGGGTCGGGTTGGACGCGCATTCGCCAAGCTCGTCCAGGGTTTCGGGATGGAAATCCACTACTACAACCGCAGGCCGTTGCCCCCGGAGCAGGAAGCCGGAGCCATCTATCATGCGGCCATCGAAGATCTGCTGCCGCATTGTCAATTCGTGTCACTGCATTGTCCGGCGACACCCGAAACCCTCAATCTCATGAACGCGGAGCGTTTCGCCCTGCTTCCCGAAGGTGCCATTCTCGTTAACACCGCGCGCGGCACGTTGATCGACGAGGCTGCCCTTATCGACGCACTAAGCTCGGGTCGGCTTGCCGGTGCGGGTCTCGATGTCTTTCAGTTGGAGCCTGGCGGCAATCCGCAGCTTGCCAAGCTCGACAACGTTTGCATGCTACCGCATATCGGTAGTGCCACGCGCGAAACTCGAGATGCCATGGGTTTTCGAGCGCTCGATAACCTCGACGCATTCTTTGCGGGCGAAAAGCCTGGCGATCAGCTCGTCTAGGGGCTCTGCGGTGGCTTGATTTTCACGGTGTTCTTCAAGCCATCCGCGCCGATGAATACGGCAAGCACTTTCACTGGTTCGGGTCCCATGTTTTCGCCGTCATGCGGCTGGCGGATCGCTTCGATGAAACTGTCACCCTTGTTGTAAACCCGCTGGCCCTGCGCTCCGTAATCGACCTTCAATGTGCCCTCGAGCATGTAGGCAAACAGCGGCACCTCATGGACATGCCAACCTGTCTTTGCGCCAGGTGGCATCGTGATAATCGCCGCCGTCACGTTCGCGGGTGTCTGGGTTGGATAGCTGATCGGCTGGCCGATGATCGTCTGGCTGGTCGACAGCAATGCAGCGGCCGTCGCTGCCGGTTCCCGCGCACTGGACAAGCCGGCCCAAAAACAAAATCCGCTCCAAACGGCAACGCCCAGTATCGGCAGAATGATCCGAGACGACGTCATGGTGGTGCTCCCTTGCTGCAAACGCCGGCTCACTGAGACAGCATCGAATACGCCATCGCTACCAGAGCCAATGCGCCGACCCACAGCGCCAAACGGCTCCACCAGCCAGCTCGAGCTTGTTCCTTTGCCATATCGCGGATAACCGCCTTGTCGAGCCGGGCTCCGTTCTTCGCGATACTATCGATGGCATCGAGCGTTCCCTGCGCCCTTTGCACTAGCCTGGGCACGTCCGCGACGATCCGGCCGAGGTCGGCGGCCCCTTCGCCAGCGTGTCGCAGCTGTCCGGCGACGCCGAGGTTCTGTTCGACCCACTCCCTGGCAACCGGCTCGGCAGCCGTCCACATATTGAGATTTGGATCGAGTGAGCGCGCCACGCCTTCGACGATCACCATACTTTTTTGCAGTAGGATGAGCTCCGGCCGCGTCTCCATGTCGAACAGCTCGGTGTAGGCGAAGAGCTGACCGAGTAAATCGGCCATCGAGATGTCCTCCGCCGTGCGGCCATGGATCGGCTCTCCAATAGCCCGCATCGCCTGCGCGAACGTCTCGATGGAGTGATGCGGCGGCACGTAGCCGGCTTCGAAATGGATTGCCGCGGCGCGTCGAAAATCCCGTGTGATCAGACCGTGAAGGATCTCCGCTAAGAACTTGCGTTCGATATGCGAAAGCCGCCCCATGATCCCGAAGTCCACCGCGATGATGGTGCCGTCATCATCGACGAATAGATTGCCCTGATGCATGTCGGCATGGAAGAATCCATCGCGCATGGCATGGCGTAGGAAAGTTCGCAGGATCGATAGCCCGAGGGCCTTTAAGTCGTGTCCGGCAGCCTTGAGCCGCTCCTTTTCAGCCACTGGAACGGCATCGATCCATTCCAAGGTGAGCACTCGCTTCGATGTGCGCCGCCAGTCGACTTGCGGAACCCGAAAGTCATTGTCGCCGACAGTATTATCCGCCATTTCCGAAATTGCAGCCGCTTCCAGCCGAAGATCCATTTCAAGATCTGTCGTGCGCTTCAAGTTGTCGACAACGGCGACCGGTTTTAGGCGACGTGAAGGAGGATGAAAGCGCTCGATTTGCTGGGCGGCGAAGTAATAACTATCGAGGTCGGCACGAAAGCGCCGCTCGATATTGGGCCGCAGAATCTTGACGGCAACATCTTCTCGTGCGCCGCTCACAGGGTCTTGGATCTCAGCCTTGTGGACCTGTGCTATGGAAGCTGCCGCAACCGGCCGCCCGAATGAAACATAATGATCTTCGACCTTTCCGTGCAGTGCATCCTCAAGGGCGCGCCGGGCCTCCGTCATCGAGAACGGCGCCATCTTGTCCTGCAAGAACGACAGGTCGCGCGCCAGATCGGGGCCGATGACATCCGCGCGGGTCGCCAGAAATTGCCCCAGCTTGATGTAGGAAGGGCCAAGCGACGCTAGAGCGTCCGAGATGCGCCGCTCACGTGGTTTGCCCATGCGAAAGGGCCAGGTCACGACTGTGATAGGCAACGTCAGAACCCGCGCCAGATGCAGCAGAAACGGAACCCGCATGCCCTGAGGCCAGAACCGCACGCCGTGTTGGGCGAGGACAATTCCTGCCCGCATCAGCCGCAGGCTATGAAGGAGCGCACCGCCCATGGCGTGGATTTCAACTCCGCTATTCGGAAGAAAACAAACGAGCCTACGCACATGACCGCTCAGACACGGCTCGTCAAGCCTGCTCGGGAAACAGGCCTACCGGATTCCCGCTTTAATGGAGCCCATGTTAATGGAGGATGTCTTGCGGCAGATGGCTTGCGATGGCAGCCTTTCCAGCGACGGAACACCCAAGGAGCGCGTGCCTTGCCAAAGATGGTCGAAAACTTCGCCCGGGACGTTGCCCCCGCAGACATGCACGGCCGCCTAGATGCTCCGGCTTTTCACCGCAATAAAGATCCCCTAGTTGCCACACTGAAATCCCTGCTGGAGAGCTGCGAGGGAGACATTATCGAGATCGGTAGCGGCACCGGCCAGCACGCCGTGACCTTCGCCGCCGCGCTGGAGGGGCTTACGTTTTGGCCCAGCGATCCGCTTCCTGAGCATATCGCCAGCATCGAAGCATGGCGCGCGTTCTCGGATCTCCCGAACGTGAAGCCCGCCACCCAATTAGATTGCCTGCAGCCTGTTTGGCGAATTGACAGTCATGAACTGGCCTCCGAAAGCCTTACAGGCGTGATCGCGATCAACGTGATTCATATCGCCCCACGGCCCGTCGCCGAAGCTATCTTCGCTGGTGCCGGCAAGTACCTCAACTCTGATGGACTGCTGATCTTCTATGGCCCCTTCAAGAAGGATGGCCAGCACAACTCCGGTGGGAATGTCGA